>CANJKG010000079.1 GCA_947474775.1 Caulobacteraceae bacterium
CCCGCACCTTAACCTCTTGTTCACATTATCAGCCTTCCACGGCGGCCTTGAGCTTGGCCAGGCCCGCCGCGAAGTCGCCGCCGACCATCTTGTCCATGTCGAAGAACAGGCACATCACCTTGCCCATCAGGGGTTGGCGCCCCTCCATCGCCCAGGTCACCTTGGTGGCGCCGCCCGCCGCCGGCTCCAGGGTGAACAGGCCGGTGTTGTGGGCCTCGAAGGGCACGAGGAAGTCCAGCTTCAGGACCACCTTCGAGGGCGCCGTGGATTCCACCACCTCCATGCTTCCAGAGCCCACCGCCTTGGGATCGCCGTCCCAGGCGTAGCGGGCGCCCAGTCCCTGGGCCGGGCCTGAGTAGGTGCGCTTCATCGCGGGGTCCTTGGTCTCGTAGGGGGACCACGACTTCCAGGCGGCGAAGTTGTCGATCAGCGGGAATATCTTCTCCGCCGGGGCTGCGATCACGATCGACCGCTCCACCCGGAAGGTGTCGGGCCGGGTGGCCGCGAAGGCCACCACGCCCAGGACCGCCACCACGATGACGCCGGCGATGACGCTCAGGATCTTCAGCATCAGTTGCTCTCCCCCGTTTCGATTCCATCCCTAGGACGGATGACATCGCCTTCGCCCGACAACCCCTCGCAAAAATCCTAACCCAAAGCGGCGGCGTTGCGCATCAGCTTGTCGAGGTGCGCGCGGATCTGGGCCGCCTCAGCCGCGCTGCCGGCCAGCGCGATGGCGCGGTCGAAGGCCTCTCGCGCATCGCGGGCGCGGCCGGCCTGCAGGAGGAAGGCGCCCTTGGCCCCAAAGAAGTGGAAATAGCCGGCGAGGCGGCCCTCCAGCGGCTCGATCATCGCCAGCGCCTCCTCCGCGCCGCGGGCTTTGGAGACCGCCACCGCCCGGTTTAGGGTCACCACCGGAGATGGCTGCAGCCGCTCCAGCGCGGCGTAGAGGTGCTCGATCTCGGTCCAGTCGGTGTCCGCCGGCCGGGCGGCGCGCGCGTGCAGGGCGGCGATGGCGGCCTGGACCAGATAGACGCCGGGCCGGCGGTGGCGCATGGCCTTGTCGATCAGCGCCAGGCCCTCGACGATCATCGGACGGCTCCACAGGCTCCGGTCCTGGTCGTCCATCAGCACCCCCTGTCCGTCGGCGTCGAAGCGGGCGGCGGATCGGGAATGCTGCAGCAGCATCAGGGCGACGAGGCCCATGACCTCCGACTCGGTCTGGAACAACCGCAGCAGCAGCCGGCCCAACCGGATCGCCTCGTCGCAGAGTTGCGCCCGGTCGGAGTCCTCAGAGGCCACCGCGGAATAGCCTTCGTTGAAGATCAGGTAGACCATCGCCGCCACCGAGCCGAGGCGTTCGGCCCGCTCCACCGCGCCGGGCGTCTCGAATGGCACGGAGGCCTGGGCGACCCGCGCCTTGGCCCGGGTGATCCGCTGTTCCATGGCCGCTTCGCTGACCAGGAAGGCACGGGCGATCTGGCGCACCGACAGGCCCGAGACGATCCTCAGCGCCAGCGACACCTGCTGGGTGGGCGGCAGGTCCGGATGGCAGCAGATGAACAGCAGGCGCAGGACGTCGTCGCGGTAGTCCGCCCCGTCCAGGCGTTCGACGACGGCCTCCTCGGCGTCGTCGAGGTCGGAGATCTTGTCCTCGTCCGGCAAGGCTTCCTGCCGCTGCAGGCGACGCGCCGCGTCGACCCCGGCGTTGCGGCCCACCAGGATCAGCCAGGCGGCGGGATTGCGCGGCGGGCCGTTGCCCGGCCAGTTGCGCATGGCGCGCAGGCAGGCCTCCTGGAACGCCTCCTCCGCGGTGTCGAGGTCGCGAAAGTAGCGCAGCAGGGCGCCGATCGCCTGGGGCCGGGCGGACGTGATCGCCGCTTCGATCCAGGCGATATCGGTCATGGCGCGCCTTGCGCCACGCCATTGGCCTTGAAGTATCTCAGCGGCCGCAGCTCGAACGCGCCGGCCGAACCGGAGGCCCTGGCCAGATCCTGGGCGGTGGCGATCGCCTGCTCCAGGTTCTCGCACTCGACCACATAGAAGCCCAGCAGCTGCTCCTTGGTCTCGGCGAAAGGGCCGTCGATGACCAGCGGCTCGGCGCCCTTGCGGATGGTGGTGGCCGCCGTGGTCGGCACCAGGCGCGCGACGGGACCTAGCCGGCCCTGACGGGCGAGGCCTTCCTGCACCCTGCCCAGGCTCTCCATGACCGCTTCGTCCTGGGCCTGGGTCCAGGCGCCGATCACGTCCTCGGAGTCGTAGCAGAGGATGGCGTAGAGCATGGGCGGCGGTTCCTTCGTCTGGCTAAGGACGTAGGACTATGCCCGCAGCCTACACGAGGCGGCAAAAAACCGAAGGCCCGGCCCTGGAAGCCTCCGCTCCGGGGCCGGGACTGGCCAGGTCTACTTCTTGGCCGCGGTGTTGCAGGCTTCGAGCTTTTCGGCGCTCAACGGCTTGTCTTCGGCGCCGAAGGCGCTGACGGCGCCGACGGCGCGCACCAGCTGGCGGCAGGCTGTGCGCGAGTTGGTGTCGGAAGCCGGCGTCCCCGCCGTGCATGTGTCGCCGGCGCAGGAGAACACCGCGCTGCCCGCCACGACCTGCTTCGAGGAGGAGAGCGCCGTCTGGAGCTTGGCGTTGACCGGACTGGCGGCGAACGCATTGGACGCGAACAGGCAAGCCACGGCCGCGGCGGCGACCGCTGTGAACTGGTACTTCATTACTGACCTCGATGATGACTTCGGGAGGAAGCGCCCTCCCTTTGGCGATCGGCCGTGAGCGTGTCCACGGCTAATTGTGACGATCAGTCACTTTTAAGTCCGTTCGCCTATGAAACGATCGGCCCCGGAAAAAGAAAGCCCCGGCGCTCCGATCGGGGGGAGGCCGGGGCTGACGGGCGCATGAAGGGCTTCTGTGCGCCGTCTTTGCGCGTCGTGGGGAGGCACAAACACGCATATGAGATACGCAGCTTCACCGCGTTCGGATGCAAGCGGTTCAGAGGCGCGGGCGTACGCCTGGATGTGAGCACGATTAAGCGATCAGTCGATTCCGTCTGATCGCATCGGGCCCTAAGAGACCGCGCACGTCGTGAGGTTGAGCGGCCCGATCTCCTGCCGCGTCCAGGTCTCGCCGGTCTTGGCGAATTCGGCAAAGGCCGACGCCGGCGAGAACTCCCCATGGGTGGCGTCCCAGCCGCTGTAGGTCATGGCGGCGACCACCCGGGCGGTGACCCCCTTGGCCGCGTCGGCGGAGGTGATCTCCTTTTCGCCCTTGCAGGCCACCTCGAACGACTGGCAGGCCTTGTCGGCCGGCGCTTCGGTGCAGACCGACCGGGTCTTCATCAGCGTCTCGCGCCACTCGCGGATCTCGCCGTCCAGGCCCGCGAACTTGCCGCCAGCGGCCGGGTCGGCGGCCTTGGGGCCGCAAGCGGCAAGCGCCAGCGAGGCGAAGATGAGGGGAAGGGCGCGCGGCATCCAGACAGGCTCCAAGGGTAGATTCGGCGCCTGATAGCGCGGCGGTGCGGCGATCCCATGACCTAACGGCGCCGGCAAGCGTGAAATCCTGGCGATGCGTGGAATCCGGCCAGCCGCCCTCGGGAGGCGGTTCTAGTTGGCTGGGCTGGCGGCGGTCATCACCGGTCCGATTTCGTCATGCAGGACGAGGTCGGCGTAGTCGTCCAACTCGGTGGGATCGCGATTGAGGATGGCCAGTTTCGCGCCATTTCGCTTGGCTACCAAAGGGAAGCTGGCGGCCGGATAGACCACCAGCGAGGAGCCCAGCACCAGGAACAGATCGCAGGCCAGGGTCTCCTCCTCGGCCCGCGCCATGGGCTCAGGCGGCATGGGCTGTCCGAAGGAGATGGTGGCGGTCTTCACCAGCCCGGCGCACTCGCGGCAGCGGGGGATCTCGCCGGCGCCCAGGAAGCTCTGCTTCAGAACCTCAAGCTCGTGACGCAGGCCGCACTCCAGGCAGGTGGCGTAGCTGGCGTTGCCGTGCAGCTCGATCACCTTGTCAGGCGGCACGCCGGAGGCCTGGTGCAGGTTGTCGACGTTCTGGGTGATCACCGCCGAGGCCTTGCCCTGGGCCACCAGCCGGGCCACCGCCATGTGGCCCGCGTTGGGCTCCGCGCCCACCCAGCGGGCGGCGCCCGAGAAGGTCCGCGTCCAGGCTTCGCGGCGCCTGTCCTCCCGGGTTACGAAGTCCTGGAAATAGATCGGCTGCATCCTGCTCCAAACCCCGCCGGGACTGCGGAAGTCGGGGATGCCTGATTCGGTGGAGATGCCAGCGCCGGTGAACACGGCGATACGGCGGGCGTCGGCGATCAGCCGGGCGAGGTCATTGCGGGACATACCGCATATTCCCTGGCGGCCGTGGGACGCGCCAGCCCCTCGACCGCGATCCCTTTGCCTTTTCGCTTCCGTTTTCGGCGCCTTCGTCGATATTCAAAGCTGAGCCGGGGGCACGTCCGGTCGGACAGCAGGGGCAGGGAAATGACGAGGATTGCACGAGCCGGCTTGTGGGCGCTGTACGCTGGCGCGCTGGCGGCCTCCCCCGCCATGGCCCAGGACGCGCCGGCCTATGACGGCGCCGCCACCGCCTGGGTGCTGACTGCGACCGCCCTGGTGCTGTTCATGACCCTGCCGGGCCTGGCCCTGTTCTACGCCGGGCTGGTGAAGTCCAAGAACGTGCTCTCGGTGATGATGCACTGCGTGGCCATCGCCTGCCTGGCCTCGGTGCTCTGGCTGCTGGGCGCCTACAGCCTGGCCTTCTCCGGGACCGCGCCCCTAGTCGGCGACTTCGCCAAGTTCGCCCTGGCCGGTGTTGAGCGCCACACCGCCTCGGGCCAGATTCCCGAGAACCTGTTCTTCATGTTCCAGATGACCTTCGCGGTGATCACGCCGGCGCTGATCGTCGGCGCCTTCGTCGAGCGCATCAGGTTCTCCGCGGTGATGATCTTCTCGGCCCTGTGGCTGTTCCTGGTCTACGCCCCGGTCTGCCACTGGGTATGGGGCGGCGGCTGGCTGATGGAACGCAAGGTGATGGACTACGCCGGAGGGCTGGTGGTGCACGCCACCGCCGGCATCTCCGCCCTGGTGCTGGCCTGGCGGCTGGGGACCCGCCCGGGCTTCCCGCGCGAACTGTCGCCGCCGCACAACCCGGGCCTGACCATGATGGGCGCGGGCATGCTGTGGGTCGGCTGGTACGGCTTCAACGGCGGCAGCGCGCTCACCGCCGGCGGCGACGCGGCCGCGGCCATCCTGGCCACGCACCTGTCGGCGGCCACGGCGGGCCTGGTCTGGGCGGTCATCGAGAAGATCCGCTTCAAGCGCTCCAGCATGGTGGGCCTGGTCACCGGCGTGGTCGCCGGCCTGGCCACCGTCACCCCGGCGTCAGGCTTCGTGGGTCCGGTCGGCGGGATCATCCTTGGCGCCGCGGGCAGCCTCATCTGCTACAACGCCGTGGAGCTGGTGAAGCATCGCCTGAAGATCGACGACAGCCTGGACGTCTTCGCCGTGCACGGCGTTGGCGGCGTGCTGGGGACGCTTGCCGTCGCGGTGCTGGCCAGCCCGATGTTCGGCGGCGTCGGCTATGCGGAAGGCGTCGACATGGCGGGCCAGGCGCTCACCCAGGCGATCGGCGTCGGCGCGACGCTGGCCTGGTCGGCGATCGTCACCCTGGTGCTGGCCGTCGCGCTGGAGAAGACCGTGGGCCTGCGGGCGCCTGAAGAGGTCATCGAAGAGGGGCTGGACCTGGCCGATCACGGAGAGCGCGCCTACGGCGCGTGACCTGCTCGGATCAGGCTACCGAGGCCATCAGCCAGTATTTCAGCGGCTCCAGCAGCTTGGAGCTCACAAGGCCAAGCACGACGATCACGATGATCGGGCTGATGTCGATGCCGCCCAAGGTCGGGATGATCCGTTGCACCGGCCGCATTACCGGGCGCGTCACCGCGTCCAGGAATCGGGTGACGTTGTAGACGAACTGGTTGCGCATGTTGACGACGTCGAAGGCCACCAGCCACGACAGGATCGCCATGGCGATCACCGCATAGATGAACAGCTGGATCAGGATCTGCAGCAGCGAGATCGCGAAGTCGATGATAGGGACCATGGCCTGGTTCTACCGCCCTTTGCGGCCCTGACAAGGCGAAGCCATGAGGGCGGTGCTTGACAGAGGCCCGCGCGAAAGGGTTATTCCGCGCCTTCCTGGGGCCGTAGCTCAGTTGGTAGAGCGCCTCGTTCGCAATGAGGAGGTCAGGGGTTCGACTCCCCTCGGCTCCACCAGGAACCCTCCAGCGCATTGACGTCGCCAGGAAATATCTGATCGGCCCGCATTATGCGCCGGCCGCCGCTTGCCCCTTTGATGACGCCAGCTGGAGACGTGGGCCAGCCGTGGCTCCCAGTCTGTTGATCCGGCCTGACGTCGCTTGTCGAGGACGCCCGAGGCCGGGCCTGATAAGCCAAGCGACCGCCAAAAGCATCCGAAAGCCCATGACGCACCCTCCGCGCCGAGCCTCCGCCCTGCGGACCTTCTTCGAGAGTGAGGCGGCCGGCGGGCTGTTGCTGATGGGCGTCGCGGCGCTGGCCTTGATCGTCGCCAACTCACCATTCTCGGCGATCTACTTCGAGGCGCTGCACACGCCGGTGGGCGGTCTGGACCTGCTCCACTGGATCAACGACGGCCTCATGGCGGTGTTCTTCCTGCTGGTCGGCCTGGAGATCAAGCGCGAGGTCGTGGACGGTGAACTCGCGACCTGGTCCCGGCGGGTCCTTCCAGGGGTCGCGGCGGCGGGCGGGATGCTTGTCCCGGCGCTGGTCTACCTGGCCTTTCAGAAGGGCGATCCCGCCACGCTCCACGGATGGGCCATCCCGGCGGCGACCGATATCGCGTTCGCGCTCGGCATCCTGTCGCTTCTCGGGCGGCGCGTTCCGGTCTCGCTGAAGGTGTTCCTGACGGCGCTCGCGATCATCGACGACCTGGGCGCGGTGCTGATCATCGCATTCTTCTACACCTCCGGCCTCGCGCTCTGGGCGCTGGCCTGCGCGGGCGTGGCGCTCGCGGGGCTGATCGCCATGAACCGGCTGAAGGTCGCGGCCCTATGGCCCTACCTGCTGGCGGGAGCGGCCCTATGGTGGTTCACCCTGCAGTCCGGCGTCCACGCCACGCTCGCCGGGGTGGCCCTGGCCCTGACCATCCCGCTGCGGCGCTCACCGGCCGCGCCCGACGACGCGCACTCGCCGCTGCACCGCCTGGAGCACGCCATCCAGCCATGGGTCGCCTTCGCGGTCGTTCCGATCTTCGGCTTCGCCAACGCCGGCGTTTCCCTGCGGGAGGTAAGTCCAGGCGCGCTCCTGTCACCGGTTCCGCTGGGGGTGGCCGCCGGCCTGTTCCTGGGAAAGCAGGTCGGCGTGTTCGGGTCGGTATGGCTGCTGGTCCGCGCCGGCCTGGCGGACCTCCCGGCGCATGCCTCGTGGCGGGAGGTGTATGGGGTGTCTGTGCTTTGCGGGATCGGCTTCACCATGAGCCTGTTCATCGGGCTCCTGGCTTTCGACACGCCGGCGCTGCAGGACGCGACCAAGCTTGGCGTGCTCGCCGGCTCGATCCTGTCGGCGATGGTCGGGTGGGTGATCCTGAGGAGCGGACCGCCGGCGCGGGCCGCAGAGTCGCGGAAGGTGTCGCCGCGCATTGCGATCGAGTAACCGGCCGGCGCCCGGGGTCCTCGCCATCAGTCCTGGCGGGTCGCCGGAATGAGTTCCTGCAAAGTTCCCCGCGGCATGCTACAAGCCAGGGTAGCGGACTGCGGGTGGGGCTGTCGGGGGTTCTGTTCGCAAGCTGTCCCGGCTGTGGCTTGCGCACCGCGAGCCCCCGGCACATGAAAGGACGGCGATGCCGGTCCATCCCGACGCGGTGCACGGCCTGGCGTTTGCGATTGTCGCGTCGGCAACGTCCCCACTTGTGCTTCTGGACGGCGACCTCATGGTCATCGGGGCGAGCGCCACCTTCTTCCGTGCGTTCCACATCGAGCCTTCGTCGGCGCCGGGCCTTCCGATCTTCGAGCTTGGCCATGGGGAATGGAATGTCCCTCAGCTCCGCTCGTTGCTGAAGGCCACCGCCTCGGGCGACGCCGAGATCGACGCCTATGAGATGGACCTAAGGAGCGAGCGTGGCGAGCCCCGCCGCCTGGTCCTCAATGCCCAGAAGCTGGATTACGGCGACGAAGCCTGCCGCTACATCCTGGTGTCCGTGGCGGACGTGACGGATGCGCGCGTCGCCGCGAAGCTGAAGGACGACCTTCTGCGGGAGAAGGCCATCCTGCTTCAGGAGGTCCAGCACCGGGTCGCCAACAGCCTTCAGATCATCGCCAGTGTCATTCTGCAGAGCGCGCGAAAGGTGGGCTCGGAGGAAACCCGGATCCACCTTACCGACGCGCACAACCGGGTCATGTCGGTGGCCGCCCTGCAACATGAGCTCTCGGCCTCGCGCCTCGGCGCCGTGGAGCTTCGCGCCTATTTCACGAAGCTCTGTGACAGCATCGGCGCGTCCATGATCCGCGACCACGACCAGCTTGTCCTGGAGGTGAAGGCCGACGACAGCAAGACCGAAGCCGACGTGTCCGTGAGCCTTGGCCTGATCGTGACCGAACTGGTGATCAACTGCCTTAAACACGCGTTTCCGGGCGGACGCACGGGCAAGATCGAGGTGGGATACACCTCCCGCGGACCCAACTGGACACTTTCGGTCGCGGACAATGGCGTGGGGATCCCCAAGGACGCTGCCAGTTCCACGCCCGGGCTGGGCACCAGCATCGTGGATGCTTTGGCTCACGCCCGGGTCCAGGTGGCCGACGCCAATCCTGGAACGATCGTCTCGGTGGTTCACACCCAGATCGCGGCCGTCGCCGACGAGCGCGAACACCATGACGGGGAAACCAGGGCCGCCGGTTAGCGCATCGCGCGCGCCACCGATTGAGCCGGGTCAGACAACCGCCCCGAACAGGCTTCCGATCAGGGCCGTTATGGCCATGGCCAACGCGCCCCAGAAGGTGACACGGGCGGTCGGCTTCCATATGGCGGCGCCCCCGGCCTTGGCCGCGACGGCGCCGAGCACCGCCAGGAACGCCAGGGAGGCGCCCGACACCGTCGGGACCATCGCGCCCCCAGGGGAGACCGCGACGGCGACAAGCGGCAGGGCCGCCCCGACGGCGAAGGTTGCGGCCGATGTGAGCGCGGCCTGGATCGGGCGCGCCGAGGTGTGCTCTGAAATGCCGAGTTCGTCGCGCGCGTGCGCCGCCAGGGCGTCCCCGGCGTTCAGGTGGGTGGCGACCTTTCGCGCCAGATCGATCGGCAGCCCGCGGCCGACATAGATATTCGTAAGCTCCGCCAGTTCCTGCTCGGGCTGGGTGTCCAACTCGCGCCGCTCGCGCGCCATATCCGCGGCCTCGCTGTCGGCCTGGGAGCTGACGGAGACGTACTCCCCGGCGGCCATCGACATGGCGCCCGCGACCAGCCCGGCCAGTGCGCGCTATGGCGTGACGTTCGGCATGGATTTTAAGTCGGGTCATTCAGCGTTCGGTTCCACGCCTGGGAGGCAAAGGACTTCGACCTTGCGCAAGGTCCCAGGAAGTTGCGGGGAGGCTTGGGCCGAGAAGCGATCAGACGGCAACGGCTTCGGCCTCGCAAGCGAATTGGCGCGCCGGGCGGGCGGGCCGTCAGAATCCACCTCGCCGCCGATGACCCCACGTGGGGCGCCCCGCCTAAAAGACGGGCCGGTTGGCGCGGGCGGGCCCTGTCTCGCCATAATCAGCCCTGACGCCGTTGCAATTCATTCTGACGCGTCGCACACAGCCCCGGTCGCCAGGTGGTTCCGCGCGGGTGCAGGGGCAGGAGTTGGAGTGGTGAGCAGGTTGTCCCGGAGTGCGGCCGTCGGCGCCAGCCTGGCGGGTGTCGCGCTTGCGCTCGCGAGCCACGCCTCCGCGCAGGAGAGCCTGCCGGTGACAACACCCGGCTCGTCAGCCGGCCGGGTCGTCTATGACCAGGCGTTCTTCGCCCGCTTCGAGCCCAACACCGCCGAGGATCTGCTGCGCCGCATTCCGGGCGTGGCGGCCATCCTGGATGGCGCCGCGAACAATCAGCAGGACCGTGGCTTCGGATCGGGCGGCCCCCAGGTCCTGCTGGACGGCCGCCGCTTCCCGGGCAAGGCCAACGAGATAACCACCACCCTGCGACGGATCCCGGCCGGCAACGTCGCGCGGGTGGAGCTGGTCAGCGGGGCCTCCAGCGACATCAACATCCAGAGCCAGGGTATCGTCGTCAACATCGTCCTGCGTCCGGGCGCCTCCATCGGCGGGGCCGGCTCCTGGGAGCTGAACGGCCGGTTCAGCGACCATGGCCGGCGCGATGTGGACGGCCTCTTCGCCTACAGCGGCGTCACCGGCGCGCTGTCCTACGGCCTGGGGGTGGAGCGCAACGCCTGGAGCCCGCAGGCCCGCCAGCAGGGACGCTTCAGCTACCGGACCCGCGACGAGATCTACTGGCGTCCGGACGGCTCGGTGGAGGAGATCCGCCCGCAGACGTGGCGGCGAACCCACGACAAATGGATCTTCACCGGCCGCCTGGGATACGACTTCGCCGGGGGCGACCGGCTGACCCTGAACGGCCTCTACGAGTGGCGGGAGGTGGTGGAGACGGCGCTGACTCCCTTGCGACGCTTCGGGCCCACCGGTGCGGAGACCTTAAGGGCCCTGGAGCTCCAGTCCCGCAACGTTCATGGGGCCAAGGTGCTGGAAGTGGGCGGCGAGTACATCTCCTCCTTTGGCCCGGGAGACTTCACCGGCCTGTTCATCGTGCGTCGGACGGAAGAGCCGGAGTTGTTCCTGCGCGACATCGACCTGTCCACCCGGGTGGCCCAGCTCAGCCGCAGCGAGGGTCTGCTGCACACCGGCGAGGACATCGTGCGCGGCTCCTATGTCCTGCCGCTGGCTGCCGGCCGCACACTGGAGCTGGGCGCGGAGGGCGCACGCAACAACCTGGACCGGGAATTGCTCTTCTTCCGCGACCTCAATGGCGACGCCATCCTCGAGGAGGTGAAGATCGACGGCGTGGCGTCCGTGCCGCGCGTCAAGGAGTTGCGCGGCGAGGTGTTCGGGGTCCTGAAATGGCAAGCCGTCGAGGCCGTCTCCCTCGAAGGCACCCTGGCCTATGAATACTCCAGGCTCACCTCCAACTATCCCTCCCAGCCCGCGCGCGAGCTCGGCTTCCTGAAGCCGAGGATCGACGCACGCTTCCGCCCGACCTCGCAGGACCAGATCCGCGTGATGGTGGAACGCACCGTCAGCCAGCTGGACTTCCTCAACTTCGTGCCGCGCTACAACGTCGACGACCAGGTCGTGGAATCCGGCAACCCCGGACTGGAGCCTGAGAAGGTCTGGACCTACGAGGTCGGCTACGAACGGCGTCTGCCGCGGGACGGCGGCTTGATCGAGCTGCGGGCCTACTACGACGACATCACCGACGCGATCGACCGCTTCCCGTTCTGCCGCGTGGCCGGCGCCCTGCAGCCGCTCACCCGGTGCCTCTCCACCGCGCCGCCGGCCGGCTCGCGACTGGATTCCGCTTTCGGGAACATAGCCCAGGCGACGCGCTACGGCGCAGAGGCGAAGGTGAGCCTGCGGCTGGGTTTCGTGGGCCTGAGCGACGCGGTGCTGTCCCTGGGCGGTGAACGGAAGTGGTCGCGAGTGAAGGACCCCTTCACCGGCCAAAAGCGTCGCCTGCTGGACGATGAGCGGTTCGGCTACAAGATCGGCTTCCGGCACGATCTGACGGCCTGGCGGGCGTCCTACGGCTTCGACTACAAGTCGGTTGGCGTGGCGACCATCAACAGCGACCTGTCGTTCACGGAATTCAACGAGATCGATCCCATGCTGGAGGCGTTCGCCGAGCGCCGTCTGTTCGGAGGGCTCACCCTGCGCCTGGAGCTCCAGAACCTGACGCACTCCCACGAGCGGCGCTCGCGCTACCTCTATAACGTCGCCGCCGCCGGCGGGCAGATCGGCCGCGCTCTGCGGCGGGTCGAGTTCTTCGAGGAGCGCCGCGACATCCGCGGCGCGATCCGGCTGCGCGGCCGCTACTGAACGCCCTCATCGTCCCCTGAAGCTCCCGACCTCAGTCGTCGGCCGATGCGCCGGACGAGCGCCTGCGCCCGCCTCCCGCAGTTATCACTTTCTGTGATGTTTTCTGTACTTTTGGTTATAAAGCATTCATTGGCTTCATGACGGTTGAAGTTCGATAAGAACAGCCACTCCATCTCCCCTATCCTGTGTTCGCCTTAGAAGACGGACCTGTAATCGCGGTCATTTCACTTGATCAGCCCAGCCCTGAGCGCCATAAAAAGGCGAGATGTCCGCCACGTCTTGGAATCACCGCGATTTCGGGCGGATGCGCAGGCCAAAGTTCAGATGAAGGTTCGCTGCGGACGAACGGCGAGATC
>CANJKG010000080.1 GCA_947474775.1 Caulobacteraceae bacterium
CAGCTGCTGATGGTCTCCGGCTTCGACCGCTACTTCCAGATCGCGCCCTGCTTCCGCGACGAGGATCTGCGCGCCGACCGCAGCCTGGAGTTCTACCAGCTCGACGTGGAGATGAGTTTCGTCACCCAGGACGACGTGTTCGCGGCCATCGAGCCGGTGATGCACGGCGTCTTCGAGGAGTTCGGTCAGGGCAAGGCGGTGACGCCCTATCCCTTCCCGCGCATCCCCTACCGCGAGGCGATCTCCAAGTACGGCACCGACAAGCCGGACCTGCGCAACCCCATCGAGATGCAGGCGGTCTCCGACCACTTCCGCGGCGGCGGCTTCGGGCTGTTCGCCCGCATCCTGGAGGACGCCCGGAACGCGGTCTGGGCCATCCCCGGGCCGAAGGGCGGTAGCCGCGCTTTCTGCGACCGGATGAACAGCTGGGCGCAGGGCGAGGGCCAGCCGGGCCTGGGTTACATCTTCTGGAGCGCCGACCAGGGCGGCTGGGGCGGGCCCATCGCCAAGAACCTGGGCGAAGAGCGGACCTGCGCCGTCATGGGCCAGTTGGGCCTGGGCGAGGGCGACGCCGCCTTCTTCGTGGCCGGCGACCCCAAGACCTTCGCCAAGTTCGCGGGGAGCGCGCGCACCAAGGTCGGGAACGACCTGGGCCTGGTGGCCGAGGATCGCTTCGAGTTCGCCTGGATCGTCGACTTCCCGATGTTCGAGATGAACGAGGAGACCCACGCGGTCGACTTCTCGCACAATCCCTTCTCTATGCCGCAGGGCGAGCTGGAGGCGCTGACCTCCAAGGACCCGCTGGATATCCTGGCCTACCAGTACGACATCGTCTGCAACGGCTACGAACTGTGCTCCGGCGCGATCCGGAACCACCTGCCGGAGATCATGCTGCGGGCCTTCGCCATCGCCGGCTACGGACCCGAGGTGGTGGAAGAGCAGTTCGGCGGCATGCTCAACGCCTTCCGCCATGGCGCGCCGCCGCACGGCGGTCTGGCGCCCGGCATCGACCGGATCGTCATGCTGCTGGCCGGCGAGACCGCCATCCGCGAGGTCATCGCTTTCCCGCTGAACCAGCAGGGCCAGGATCTGATGATGAACGCGCCCTCAGATGTCGCCGACAAGCAACTGAAGGAACTTCACATTCGGCTCGCGCCGCCGATCAAGGTCAGCTAGCGCGAGAGGGAAACCTCAGGCCGCGGTGCTTGAGGTTGAGGCCGGCGGGCAGGCGGGTGGCGCTATCGCCGCAGGCCCGATCGACCTGGCCCTGAGTCGGGCCGCGAGCCTGACTGAAGTCGCCGCCGCTCAATTCGCGGTAATTCCCAGCCGCTAGGCACCGAGATCCTCGGTGAGGCGTCCCGCCTGCGCCCCGCAGGTGGTGCAGATCAGGGCTGCGCCGTTGCGCACCACCGCCACGTCGCCGCAGGCGGCGCAGACATCCGCCGAGTCGGTGGCGGCCGGGCCGGCAGACCGGCTGGGGATGGGCAGGAAGACCAGGTTGTCAGGCGCCGCGCCGCGCGAAAAGCCCCGCGAGATGAACCGGGACGCCGGCTGCGGTTCCTCGGCCAGCAGGGTGTCCGCCTTGCCCCGGCCCAGGCCGTCCGCATTCAGCTCGGCCGGGTCGCCGGTCGCCAGGTCGTCGCGCCCGAGATAGGAGATCCCGAGCTCCCGGAAGATGTAGTCGAGGATCGAGGTCGCGGATTTCACTGTGTCGTTGCCGGTGACCGGCCCGGCCGGCTCGAAGCGGGTGAAGACGAAGGCGTCCACGAACTCCTCCAGCGGCACGCCGTATTGCAGGCCGATGGAGATGGCGATGGCGAAATTGTTCATCAACGAGCGGAAAGCGGCGCCTTCCTTGTGCATGTCGATGAAGATCTCGCCCAGTTCGCCGTCGTCGTACTCGCCGGTGTGGATGTAGACCTTGTGGCCGCCCACGGCCGCCTTCTGAATATAGCCCTTGCGTCGATCTGGCAGCTTGCGGCGGGTGCGCTCGCGCTCGACGATGCGCTCGACGATGCGTTCCTCAAGCGGCGGCGGGCGTTCGCGCTCCGGGCGGGTCAACGGGGCGGCGGTCGCCGGCAGGGTCAGCGCCAGTCCCGCCGGCGGCGCTTCGCGGCGGATGTGGACAGCGACATCTCCGTCCAGCCAGCCGGCGACATCGGCCGGCATGGTCGACCAGGGCAGGATGATCTCGACCATCGGCGCAGCGGTGAGCACGGGGCGCAGGGCCTCCGCCATCGCCAATCGCGGGGCCTCGCCTAACCTCTCGGCAGAGCGCAGGGGCGGGTACGCTTCCCCCGCATCCCCGTCGCCCAGGGCGTAGGCTTCCGCCGCGGCGACATCGGATGCGGTGAAGCCGGCCAGGGCCAGGACGTCCAGGCTGGGTTCGTCGAGTTGGTCCGGCGTTGCGCCCAGCACGTCGCGGACGAATCCCTCACCGACGACCCTGGGGGCGAACGCTTCCGCGAGGTTGGCGGCGGCGGGCAGGGCGGCTTCCACCGCATCGATCTCCAGGGCTGTGAACCCGATGGCGATCAGCGCCTGATGGCTGATCCCCGGAGCGTCGACGAGGCTGCGCCAACCCAGCAGGCGGGTGCGTTCGGCGTCGAGGTCGGCGCCCAGGGCGCGCAGGCCCCGCACGGCGGCGTCGGAGAAGGTGCGGAAGGTCTCGCCGTCTGCCGTCTCGGCGACAGTGATCGCGCCCTGCCAGGGCCCGGCGTCGAGCCGCCCGCCCAGGCGGAGTTCGAGGCCAGGATCGCGGAACAGAGCCAGCCTCACGCCAGGGGCGGCGATGGCCTGGCCGGCGCGCTCGTAGAGCCCATAGGCGGCCTCGCGACCAACCTCGCTGTCATAGTCCAGGCCGTGGGCGGCTATCCAGTCACCAAGCCCGGCGAGGCCGATCACCGCGGTTTCATCACCGAGCGCGGCCAGGGCGCGTGACAACAGGGCCACGTGGGCGTCGGCCTGTTCCCAGTCGAACTGTCCGCGTGACCAGCAGGCCATCAGGTCGACTCCGCCCCGGGGCGCGCGGGCGACAAGCGCGACGTCCTCCGCGTCGGCCTGAGTGGCCGCCACCGCGACGGCGCCGGTGCTCCAGATGGCGCGAGCCAGCGCGCGGGCCGCCGGCGTGTCGGTGGCCGGGCTTCCGGTGATGGCGAGCGAAAGGCCGGCGTGGCCCGCCGCCGGCGGCTCCGAGCGCCATGTGGGGTCACCGGCCTGCGCCAGGGCGATAGCTTCGAGAATAATCTCGTCCGGCGCGCCGGCCTGCCGCGCGGCTTCGGCGGCGCGGGCGAGGGTGATGTTGAGGGCCGGGTCCGCGCAGGCCTCGCGCTCGCCTTCACAGCGGAGCACCGCGTCAATCACGCCCTGCAGCCGGTCCGCCAGCGCGCGGGCGGCGGCGTCGGCCGCGGCCCGGCCCCGATGCGCCGACTCGAGAGCCTCAAGGACAGTGACGGCTGAGGACGATCCTTCCACGACCCTGACGGCAGCCACGCCTGAGGCGGGCGCAAACGCGACGGCGCCGGTCAGCAGGGCGTCCATCAGCTCGCCACGGAACCACACCGGGTCCAGATCCTTGAGCAGGCCCTTGCCCTGGGCCCGGCGGGCGAGGGCTTCCACGTGCTGGGTCACGAAAGCGACCAGATCACGCTCGCCTTCGGCCCAGTCCAGCCAGGCTTCGGTGCGCGCGTCGCTCCAGTGCGCCGGGGCGCGCACTTCCACCAGGCGGCCGCCCAACTCAAGCATCCGCCCCTCGATCCCCGCCCTTGACGCAGCGCCGCCCATGTGTGCTCTCCCGCACGCCGAGGTTAGGCAAATTGGGGGCGGTTGGACAATAGATGTTGGGGCTGGACGCCCATCCGTCCCCAACATCTTGCTATAGGAGCCTGGCTGGCGAACGGCTGGACGGTGCGGAGGCCCCCGCCTATAGTCCGCGCGCCTTCAGCCTCCTCGAGAGCCCGTCACGCGCGTGTTGAACGTCCTGAAATCGATCTTCACCTGGTGGAACGGCGCCGCGATCGGCGCCCGCTTCCACATCGGCCGCCGCGGCGTCTTCGTGGGCCAGGACGAACTGGGCAACCGCTACTATGAGGCCAAGGACACCAGCGACAGCTACGATGGCCGCAAGCGCCGCTGGGTGATCTTCAACGGCTACGCCGAGGCTTCCAAGGTGACGCCCGACTGGCACGGCTGGCTGCACCACACTTTCGACGAGCCTCCGACCCGGGAGCCGTTCGCGGTGAAGGCCTGGGAGAAGGAGCACCTGCCGAACCTTTCCGGGACCATCCACGCCTACAGGCCGAAGGGGTCGCTGGGCCGCGGCGGCGAACGCCAGCGCGCCACCGGCGACTACGAGGCCTGGACGCCGAAGTAGGCGGCAAGGCAGTGCGCGCCAGCCCGGCCATGCGGAACCTGCGGCGGGTCGCCGGGTGGACGGCCATCGCCGCGCTGGCTTCCGGGGCCGTGGCCCAGCCCGTGAACCCGCCGTCTGGGCCGCCGGTCACGCCGGCCGCGCCTGTGGCGGAGGAAGCGCCTCCGGTCGTGGTCCCCACCCCCGCGCCGGTGATCGTGCCGCCGATATCCGCCACTGAGGTCGAACCGGCCCCGCCACCGAAGCCGGTTCCCGTCGAGCCCCTGAGACGCGCGCGCTATGACGTGGCGGTCCTGCAGGCCCTGGACAAGGTGACCGCCGAGACCTTGCGTTTCGAGGCGGCCGTGGGCAGGCCGGTCCGCTACAAGGGGCTGATCTTCACCGTCCGGGCCTGCGAGCGCTCGGCGGCGGACGAGGCGGTGCGCGACGCCATCGCCTATCTCACTATCGTATCGCAGCCCCGCCCCACGCCTGGCCGCCCGACGCCGGCGGCGCGGCAGGCGTTCAGGGGATGGATGTACGCCTCCTCACCGGGGGTTAATCCGCTTGAACATCCGGTCTATGACGCCTGGCTGATCGCTTGCAGGGCCTCGGCGCCGCTGAAGCCGCCGCCGGCGCGGCGACCCGCCGAGCCGGTGCCAAAGGTGGAGACCCCGCCAGAGCCACCGACGGCGACGCCCGCGCCTTCCGTCACCCCGGCGCCTGCGCCTGTTCCGCCGCCGCTGCCCGCACCCACGCCGGCGACTGCGCCGACGCCGGCCCCCGCGACGCCCTGAAAGCAGGCGTCGACCACCAGGGCGGATTCCAGCCTGCGGTGGTATTCCTTGCGCGGGATCTCCCGGGCCCCGAAGCGGGCGAGGTGCTCGGTCAGGAACTGGGTGTCCAGCAACCGGAAGCCGCCGGTGATCAGCCGCGCCACCAGGTGGACGAGGGCCACTTTCGAGGCGTCCCGCTCGCGGGAGAACATGCTCTCACCGAAGAAGGCGCCCTTTAGCGCCACACCGTAGAGACCGCCCACCAACTGGCCGCCGCGCCAGCACTCGACGCTGTGGGCGAAGCCCATCCAGTGCAGTTCGCCGTAGAGGCGTTCAATGGGCCTGTTGATCCAGGTGTCGCTGCGGTCATCGACAGACCCAGTGGCGCAGGCCGTCACCACGTCGCCGAAGGCGCTGTCCAGCCGGACCTCGAAGGCGTCCGTCCGCACCGTCCTCGCAAGACGACGGGGGACGTGGAAGGCTTCCAGCGGCAGCACCCCGCGCCGCTCCGGATCGATGAGGAACATGCCGTCGTCGTCGCGAGCGTCGGCCATCGGGAACACGCCGCGGGCATAGCATTTCATCAGTTCGCGCGGGCCGAAGGTCGTCATCGCCGGCGCCGCCCGCCGGGCGTGCCGAGGCACGGCTTTGCAGGAGCTCCGCTGCGCGGATAACATCGTCGCGAAAGTGGGAGAACAGTCATGAACCGCCTTGTTCCGATCGCCGCACTGGCCACCCTCATCGCGACGCCGGGGCTCGCCGACCTGAAGCCTGGCGCCAAGGCGCCCGATTTCACCACCCAGGCCTATCTGGCGGGCAAGGGCTTCACCTTCAAGCTCTCCGACGCCCTGAAGAAGGGCCCGGTGGTGATGTACTTCTTTCCGGCCGCCTACACCGGCGGCTGCAATATCGAGACCCGCATGTTCTCCGAGGCCGCCGACAAGTTCGCCGCCAAGAAGGCGACCCTGATCGGCATCACCGCCGGCAACACGCATCGGCTGGAGGAATATTCCAAGGACACCCAGTACTGCGCCGGCAAGTTCCCGCTGCTTGCCGACCCGGGCGCCAAGATCGCCAGGCAGTACGACACCGCCCGGGTGACTGACGCGGAAGTCCGCGCAAAAGCGGGCCTGCCGGAGGAGATTTCGAACCGCACGTCCTATGTGCTGGCGCCCAACGGGGCGGTGATCCACGCCTACACTGAGCGCAAGCCGCAGGAACACATCTCCCAGACCCTGGATGCTGTCACGGCGTGGCGGGCGAAGAAGTAGGCTAGCCCGACAGGCGTCAGGCGTTCTGGGTCTTCATCCAGCGCTCGAGCCAGTGGATGTTGTAGTCGCCGGCCAGGATGTCGGGCTGCTGGAGCAGTTCCTGGAACAGGGAGATGTTGGTGTCGATGCCGGCCACCACCATCTCGCCCAGGCAGCGGTTGAGGCGGGCGACGCATTCCTCGCGGTCGCGGCCGTGGACGATCAGCTTGCCCACCAGGCTGTCGTAGTATGGCGGGATCGAATAGCCGGCGTAGAGGGCTGAATCGAGCCGCACCCCCAGGCCGCCCGGGGCGTGGAAATCGGTCACCAGGCCGGGCGAAGGGACAAAGGTCTTCGGGTTCTCGGCGTTAATCCGGCATTCGATGGCGTGACCTTCGAACACCACCTCTTCCTGCTTGAAGCTGAGAGGCAGGCCGGCGGCGATGCGAATCTGCTCGCGCACCAGGTCGATGCCGGTGATGGCCTCGGTCACCGGATGTTCCACCTGCAGGCGGGTGTTCATCTCGATGAAGAAGAACTCGCCGTTCTCGTAGAGGAACTCGATGGTGCCGACGCCGAGGTAGCCGATCGCCTTCACCGCATCGACCACCACCTTGCCGATTCTGGCCCGCGCCGCGGCGTCGATGGCGGGCGAGGGGGCTTCCTCCAGCACCTTCTGATGGCGCCGTTGCAGGGAGCAGTCGCGTTCCCCCAGGTGGCAGACGTTGCCAAAGCTGTCGGCGATCACCTGAAGCTCGATGTGCCGCGGTGTCTGGAGGTAGCGCTCCATGTAGACCGCACCGTCGCCGAAGGCGGCCTGGGCTTCGCCGCGGGCCGTGGCGACGGCTTCGGCCAGGTCGTCCTCTGTGGCGGCGACCTTCATGCCCCGACCGCCACCGCCGGCGGCGGCCTTGATCAGCACCGGGAAGCCGATCTGCCGGGCGGCCGCGAAGGCCTCCTCCTCGGTGTTGACCGCCCCGGCGGATCCGGGGACCACCGGGATGCCGGCTTCCTTCACCGCCTGCTTGGCGGTGATCTTGTCGCCCATCAGCCTGATGTGTTCGGGCTTGGGACCGATGAAGGTGAAGCCGTGGGCGCCGACGATCTCGGCGAAGCGGGCGTTCTCCGACAGGAACCCATAGCCGGGGTGGATCGCCTGGGCCCCGGTGATCTCGGCGGCGGCGATGATGGAGGGGATGTTGAGGTAGCTCTTGGCGGCCGGGGCCGGGCCGATGCAGACGCTCTCGTCGGCCAGGCGCACCCACATGGCGCCTGAATCGGCCTCGGAATGAACGGCGACGGTGGAGATGCCCATCTCCTTGCACGCCCGGTGGACGCGCAGGGCGATCTCGCCCCGGTTGGCGATGAGGATCTTGTCGAACATCGGCCTAGCCGATGACGGCGAGAGGTTCGCCGAATTCCACGGGTTGGCCGTCTTCCACCAGGATCTCGACGATCCGTCCGCTCTTGGGCGCCGGGATCGGATTCATGGTCTTCATGGCCTCGACGATCATCATGGTCTGGCCGACCTCGACGGTGTCGCCCACCTTTACGAAGGGATCGGCGCCCGGTGAGGGCTGCAGGTAGACGGTGCCGACCATCGGGGACTTCACCTGGTCGCCGGCGGCCACGGCCTTGGCGACGGGGGCGTCAGCAACGGGCGTAGCGGCTGCGACGGGCGCAGGCGCGTAGACAGGCGCCTGGACGTGCATCGGCGCGGCAGTGAGCACCTTGGCTACGCGCACCTTCAGCCCGCCGTGCTCAACCTCGATCTCGGACAGGCCGGTCTCGGTGAGGATGTCGGCCAGTTTACGGACAAGGCGCGCGTCGATGGGATCAACGGGGGCCTTGGGACTGCTCGCCATGGATGGTCCTTGCTCTCTTGAGGCTCAGCCGGCCAGGCCGGCGGCGGCCTCGACGGCCAGTTCGTAGCTCGCGGCGCCGAAGCCCGACACCACGCCGGTCGCCGCGAGCGAGACGTAGGTCTCGCGGCGGAATGTCTCGCGGGCGGCGGGATTCGACAGGTGGCACTCCACTACCGGCACCCCCACGGCCTTCAAGGCGTCGAGGATCGCCACCGATGTATGGCCATAGCCGGCCGGATTGATCACCAGGGCTGAGGCCTTCTCGCGGGCTTCCTGAATCCAGTCGATCAATTCGCCCTCGTGGTTTGACTGGCGGAAAACGACTTCACGCCCCAGGGATGCGGCCCGGGCTTCGCAGAGCCGGCGCACGTCATCCAGGGTCTGATGGCCGTAAATCTCCGGCTCGCGAACCCCCAGGAGATTGAGATTGGGACCGCTCAGCACATAGATCGGTTTCGACATTCGGCTCCGCCGTCGATTCCGCGCTCTTGTACCGGGCGGCGGTCGGGGTCACAAGCTTGCGCTATGAACCTGATCCTGAACGGCGAAAGCTGCGCCTTCCAAGGCGTGGATGACGTGGCCGGTCTGGTGGCGGCGCTTGGCCTGGATGCGCGCAAGGTGGCGGTGGAACGCAACCTGGAGATCGTGCCTAAGTCTGCCTACGCGCGCACCGGCCTGACCGACGGCGACCGGATCGAGATCGTGCACTTCATCGGAGGCGGCTGAGATGGACGGCGCGACGGCGGCCCCACAGAATCTGGCGGAGGACACGTGGACGGTCGCAGGACGCACGTTCCGCTCGCGGCTGATCATCGGCACGGGCAAGTACAAGGACTACGCCCAGAACGCCGCGGCGGCGGAGGCGGCAGGCGCGGAGATCGTCACCGTCGCCCTGCGGCGCGTGAACCTGTCCGATCCTAGCCAGCCGATGCTGGTGGACCATGTGAAGCCGGACCGCTTCACCTTCCTGCCAAACACCGCCGGCTGTTTCACCGGCGAGGATGCAGTTCGCACCCTGCGGCTGGCCCGCGAGGCGGGCGGCTGGGACCTCGTCAAGCTGGAGGTGCTGTCCGACACCAAGCACCTGCTGCCGGATATGGAGGAGACGCTGCGGGCGCTGAAGCTGCTGATCTCTGACGGTTTCCAGGTGATGGTCTATTGCTCCGACGACCCGGTCTACGCCCAGAAGCTGGAGGATGCCGGCGCCGCGGCGATCATGCCGGCCGGGGCGCCGATCGGGTCGGGTCGCGGCATCCAGAACCTGCTGAACCTGGGCCTGATCATTGAGCAGGCGAAGGTGCCGGTGCTGGTGGACGCCGGCGTGGGCGCGGCTTCAGACGCCGTGGTGGCCATGGAGATGGGCTGCGACGCGGTCCTGATGAACACCGCCATCGCCCAGGCGGGCGACCCGATCCGCATGGCCACGGCGATGAAGCACGCGGTGATCGCCGGGCGGCAGGCCTATCTGGCCGGGCGCATGCCCAGGCGAATGTACGCCGAGCCGTCCTCGCCGCTGTCAGGCTTGATCTAGCCGGCCTGCGAGCGGGTAAGGCGCACGTTCAGCCTTTCTTGCTCGCCTTGGCCTTGATGATCGCGGCGTGGAGGGCGTCCAGGTCGGCGCCGGGGATCAGGGTGTCGCCCACCACGAACGCGGGCGTGCCTTCGATCTTCAAGTCCTGGGCCAGGGTCAGGCTGTCGCTGATCTGGTCGGTGATCTCCGGGGACTTGGCGGCCTCGCGCGCGGCCGCCGGGTCAATGCCGAGGGAGACCAGGTGGCGGTCCAGGGCCGCTTCCGTGAGGTTCTTCTCGGCCATCAGCAGCCTGTAGAGCTGCAGGCCCTTTGCCTTGCCAGCCGGGGTAAGGGCGACGCGGGCGGCGGTGTCCGACACATCCCCGAAGATCGGCATCTCCTTGAAGACGAAGCGTACGTCGGGATTGTCGGCGATGAGTTTCAGGATCTGCGGGGCGGTCACCTTGCAGTAGCCGCAGCGGTAGTCGAAGAATTCCACCACAGTGATCTTGCCGCCCGGATTGGCGACGAAATCGCGTTTGTCCTGCTCCAGGCGCGCCCGGGCGCCGGAAAGTGCGTTGGACGCCGCCTGGACCGCGGCCTTTTCTTCGTTTTCGGCGAGCTTCTGAGCGGCCTCGCGGATGACTTCCGGGTGCTCGAGCAGATAGGCGCGCACCCGCTTGCCGAAGGCGGCGTCGCTGGCAGGCTCACAGGCGGCCATGGCGGCGGCCGCCGCCAGCAGGGCCAGCGTGCGGAAGGCGGGGGTCATGGACACTTGGCGATCGCTTTCAGGGCTATGGACCGTGGAGCTCAGCGCACGCCAGCGATCGAGCCCTCGCGGGCCAGGTCGCGCAGGTCGTCCTTGCTGGGCTTCGCGGCCAGGACGATGTCGGTGGCGCGGCGGTATTCCGGGGTGTTCTTGGTGAGCTTCTCGCGGGCCCGCATGGCGAACACCTTGGCCTGGCGCATGTCGCCGAGGTTGAAGTTGTACTCGGCGGTAGCCAGCCGGGCCATGCCATCCTCGCCGCGCTTGTCATAGGCCTCCGCCAGCAGGCGCCAGGCAACGGCGTTCTCCTGGTCGTGGACCAGCGACCTCTGCAACTCGGCGACGCCCTCGCTGATCTTGGCCTTGTCGTCGAGGGCGATGAGGGTCTGGGCGAGGTTCACGCGCAGCAGCGGGGCGTCGGGCTTTAGCGCGACCGAGCGGCGCTGCGGTTCCTCGGCCTCCTTGGCGCGGCCGAACTCGAACAGGATCTGGCCCTTAAGCTCCCAGAGGTAGGGATTCTCGGGTTGTTCCTGGAGCAGGACGTCCAGCAGCCTCAGCGCCTTGTCGGGCTCGCGCAGCTGGTAGTAGGCGATGGTCCGGGCGTAGCGGGCCGGATAGCCTTTGTCCTTCTCGTCGTACTTCACCATCGTCTGCTGCGGATTGATGAAGCCGTCGAGCTTGGCCTTCATGATGGCGTGTTCCGCCATGGCCTCGGGCGTATCCGCCTTGCCGTAGCTCGGCAGGGCCGCCACGCGGCGCTGCAGCGCCTCGATGCGGTCGGACGACAGGGGGTGGCTGCGGAAGTAGGCGTAGCGGCGCGCCTCGGCGAAGACCTCCTGGTAGCGGAAATTGTCGAAGAAGTCGGCCAGGCCCTTGCCGGAAATCCCGGCTTTTTCGAGCAGGGTGGCCCCGGCCTGGTCGGCGCGGCCTTCCTGCTCGCGGCTGTAGCCCATGGCGCCCAGGGTCCCGAAGTAACTGGCGCTGCCGATCAGTCCCACGGCGGCGTCGCCCGAGCCGGCCATCGCGGCCAGGAGGCCCAGGCCCATGGTCAGTAGGAAGGGCTTTAGGCCAGCCTGGGCCATTTCGTCCGAGCGGAACGAATGGCCGGCCGCAAGGTGTCCCACTTCGTGGCCGATGACACCCTGAAGTTCGTTGGGGGTCTTGGATTCCAGGATCAGGCCGGTGAAGACGCCCATGGTCTTCGGCGCGGCGAAGGCGTTGAGTTCCTTGCTGCCGATCAGCAGGATCTTCACGTCCTTGGCGTTGATCCCGGCGGCCTCCAGGATCGGGTCGGAGTCCTTGTGCAGGATCTCCTCGATCTCGGTGTCCCGGATCAGCGCCATGCCGCCGTCCTGGGCCCGCGCCGCCGCGGGCGCCAGGGCGAGGCTGGCCGTCAGCGTGACGGCCAGGGCCAGGCGCGAAACCGATCGGGCAGGGATCATGCTCAACTCTCTTCGCCGCCCCCCGCGCCCGACCGGAATCTAACCCGTCACCTGCGCCGCCACCAGCCTTTGCGGGGGGCGGCTGGCGGAGCCGATATCTCGGCGGGGTCGGGCTCGCGCGCGGCCACCGGTTCGGGGGCCGGCTCAGGGTCAACAACAACGGGCGCTACAACCGCCTCTGGCGCCGCCTCGACCGCCGCTTCGACGGCGGGTGCAGCCGCCTTGCGCGAACGGCTGCGGGGCTTGCGCGGCTCCGGCGCCGGCTCGGCCCCGACGACGGGCCCGGGCTCAACGATGGGCTCGGGCGCGGCCTCGACCGGCGCGGGCGGGGCTTCCGCGATCTC
>CANJKG010000081.1 GCA_947474775.1 Caulobacteraceae bacterium
AACCCTTGGCGTCAGAGGCCGCCATGAACTAACATTGAAGATGGATCACCCCTCGGGGGCAGGCCACAGCCGATCTCATAGGTATAGACCGGGGCGCGGCCCTGCCGGAACTTGGCCTCGGCCTGCGCCAGGGCGCGGCTGCGGAACCGCTGGAAGGTGGTGATGTGGAAGAATAGGTCGCTGGGCGTCGCGCCGGGACGCGTGGCGCGGAAGGCGGCCACGACGCGGTCCACCTCTGCGGGCGGGGCGCCGTCCATCATCGCCCCCAGCCGCTTGCGCATGTCGGCCTCGGTAAGATGGAACACCGTATCGTCGGCGGCGCCGAGCAGCATGGTGGTCTCGGTCCGGGCCGTGCCGATCATCATCGGCACGTCGGCGCTGACGGCGGGACCCTGGGGCGAGTAGGGCCCCGCCGGCAGGGTTCGGCCGTCGACCACCGGGCCGAACGCACGGTCGGACAGTTTGGTGCCCTTGGCCTTGACCATGGCAGCCACCAGCTGTTCGGCCGGCATGGTCTGAAGCTGGCTGGCGTCGCCGGGTTTCAGACCGGCGTTGGCGAGCACCCCGTTGGTGAGCGCGATCGCCTGCTCGCGGGTCATGCCGCTCAGCATCGAGCCGCTCTGGACGATGGCCTTGTGGAACAGGCCCTTGGCGGCCGGCGAACCCAGCAGGGCCGAGACCTTCGCGCCGCCACCGGACTGGCCGAAGATGGTGACGCTGCCCGGGTCGCCGCCGAATTCGGCGATGTTGTCGCGCACCCACTGCAGGGCGAGGATGGAGTCCAGGGTGCCGGAGCTGCCGCTGTCGGCGAATTTCGGATCCAGGTGCGCCAGGTACATGTAGCCGAAGGCGTTGAGGCGCTGGTTGATGGTCACCACCACCACATCGTGGATGCGGGCTAGGTTGGCGCCATTGAAGCAGTCGCGCGAGCCGGACCGGCCGTGGAAGCCGCCGCCGTGCAGGTAGAACAGCACCGGCCGCTTCTTGCCGTCGCGCAGGGTCGGGGTCCAGACGTTGAGGATCAGGCAGTCCTCGCTCTGCGGCCAGTCGTCGAAATTGGCGTCCCAGGATTCCAGCACGTCATAGCGCTCGACAGGCACCTGTGGCGCGCTGGGGCCCCAGACGTAGGCGTCGCGGACGCCAGCCCACGACTTGGCGGGCTTGGGCGGCATGAAGCGATTGGCGCCGTCGGTGGGCTCGCCGTAGGGGATTCCGCGGAACGTGAGGACCGTGCGCTCGGGCGCGCCGCGGACCAGGCCGGCGGTGGTCCGGGCCACGAAGGGGTCGTCCTTCAGGTTCGGAGCCCGCGTGTATTTTGGCGTGGGCGGGCTGTCGGCTCGCGCGGCGCCTGCGGCTCCGGCCAGCGCCACGCCGGCCAAAGCGCCTTGCAGGATAAGACGCCTGTTGGTCGCGATCTCGCTCATGATTGCCTCCTCCTTGTCCCGTCTCTCTGGACGCGTTCGGGGCGCCGAAAGGGGTCCCGCGAGCAAGCTAAGCTCGTGGCGGCAAAGGTCAACATCCGGAATAGTTATTCTGGTGAGTGAATACATTCGCGGATTTTTCGGGCTGATGAAGGGACGCCCGCCTTCACACGCGAAGGTTGGTTTCGGTGAGTGAACAGGCCGTCGGCCGGGCGGCCGTCAGGCCGATCCTGGCGACAGGGCCGGGCTTCTGGGCGTGCCTCCCAGGTTCCGACCCGCGAGTACGTAGTGAATCCCCGCCCAGAGCTTCGGCAGGACAGCCAACACCAGAGCGACCCGCAGTGAGTTGGCCGATCCATGCGCCACCATCCAGTCGCTGATCATGCCCACCACCAGCGGCCCCAGCGACAGGCCGATGCCGCTGAGCGCGAACAGGTAGACCGCCGAGGCCACCGCGTGCATGCGTGGCTCCGCCAGGGACTGCAGGGTGGCGAAGGCGGGGCCGGCATAGACCATGGCCCCGACCTGACCGACGAAGAGCAGCGCCAGGAAGGCCCAGTAGTTCGACGCCAGGAACGCCAGCAGCATGCAGGGGGCGCCGATGGCCACGCCAGCGGCCACGAAGAACAGGGCGTTGCGCGGCGCGGTGCGCCGCAGCCGGTCGCCCGCATAGCCGCCGAGAAGGGCGCCCAGCGCGCCGGCGGCCCCCATGGTCAGGCCGTAGGAGAACCCCACCTCGCTGGACTTCAGCCCGAAGGTCCGGATGATGTAGGCCGGGGTGAAGGCCTGCACACCGCCTGACGTGAACGAGACCAGCAGGCCCGCGATCATCATGTGGATGATGGTGCGGTGCCGGAACAGCGCCCGCAGGGTCTCCCCCAGCCTGGCGGGCTCCAGTTCGGCCGCCGACGCGCCCGGAGCCTGCTGGGCCCGCGGGGGCTCGCGCACGGTGAACAGCATGAGCAGGGTGAGCAGCACGCCAGGCACGGCGCACAGGAACATCGCGACCCGCCAGTTTGCCAGGTCGTTGACCCAGCCGCCGAGCGCCAGGCCGAGCACGATGCCCAGCTGCGACCCCACGAAGTAGAGGCCGATGGCGCGCGCACGGAACCGCGGCTTGAAATAGTCGGCGATCATCGAATGGGCGGCGGGCGTGCAGGCCGCCTCCCCCGCGGCGACGCCGATCCGGGACGCCGCCAGCTGCCAGAACTGCTGGGCGAAGCCGCCCAGCGCCGTGAGCCCGCTCCAGAAGAACACCGCCCAGGCGATCATCTGCTTGCGCGACGTCCGGTCCGCCCAGGTGGCGATAGGGATGGCGATGGTGGAATAGACCAGGGCGAACATCGCCCCGGTGAGCAGGCCGATCTGGGTGTCGCTGAGGGAGAGGTCCGCCTTGATGGACTCCACCAGGATGAACGGCAGTTTCCGGTCGATGAAGCTCAGGGTGTAAGCCAGCATGAGGATGACCACCACATACCAGGCGTAGGCCCCCGGGGGCTTCTCAACGGCGGCTTCGGCCGTCGGCGCGGGCGCATCTGGAGCGGCAGGCATCACTCAGGGTCTCCCGGCGGAAGGGTTGCGGACCGCTGGGTCCGCGACCGTCGTGCGCTGCGATCAGCTGGTCTTCACGGAGAGCGTCACGCCGAAGCGACGCGGCGCGCCGGGGTTGGCGATGTCGCCGCCGGTCGAGGTGTTGACGTTGGTGTTGTAGTATTCGTCCGTGAGGTTGTCGCCCCACACCTCGATCTTGAACCGCTCGCTGGCCGGCGACCAGGACAGGCGGGCGTTGGCCAGGTCGTGGGCCGGTTCGCGCACCCGGTTTCCGGGCTCCCAGGAGAAGCTGGCCACGTGGTACAGGCTGGCGGCGGCGCCGACCACCCCGCCGGCGAACTCGTGACGGTAGTTGAGTCCCAGGGTGAAGCTCAGCTTGGGAGTCCGGAACAGCGGATTGCCCGAGGCGTTCACGGAGGCGTTGCAGTTTCCGCCGATCGCCGTGCCGCCGGCCGTGCCGCACGGACGGGCGGGGTTGCCGGGTGAAGCCACCTGCAGGTTGGTGAAGGGCAGCAGGACGTCGGCGCCCGGGAAAGCGCGGTAGATTCCCTTCATGTAGGTGCCGGCGAAGGTGACGGTGAAGTCTTCTCCCACCGGCGCGCGGGCCTCCACCTCGATGCCGCGGATGCGGCCCTCGGCGGCATTCTGCAGCAGGGTGGTGCCGGTGGCCGGATCGACGCTTCGCTGGATCTGGATGTTGTGCCAGTCGTACTGGAAGATGTCGGAGTTGATGGTGATTCCGGCCTGCGAGTACTTCGCGCCCAGCTCGTAGGCGTCCACCGTCTCCGGGAACACCGGCGGATTGGTGAAACTCGTGGAGTTGTACGCCCCGCTTTTGAAGCCCGTGCTGTGGGTCGCATAGAAGTTCAGCGAGGAGTTGACGATGTACTGGCCCGTCACCCGGTAGCTGGTGTTCTCCCAGGTGTCGTTGACGTTCAGCCGCAGGACACGTGCGCTGGAGTTGATCAGCCGCTTCTTCTCGTGGCTGTAGCGCAAGCCCCCGATCAGGTTGAAGTTGTCGGTGACCTTGAAGGTCAGTTCGCCATAGGGCGCGTAGGCCTCGGTCTTGATGACCGCGTCGGTCCGGGCGCCGGCGACACCGTTGGTGTAGGTGATGTTCGGGTCGCGCCCGGCTTTTTCCTTGAAGAAGAAGAAGCCCGCCAGCCAGCTCAGCCGGGTGTCGCCGGTCGAGGTGGCGATGAACTCCTGGGTGTAGTCCTGCGAGAATGCGCGGATCAGCAGGGCCGATGACGGCAACGGCGTCTGGTCCTGATCGAGCCAGTCCGTGTTGCGCATGAACCGGTAGCCGGTGATCGACTTCAGATTCACCGGTCCCAGATCCCAGTCGGCCGTCAACGCCACCGAATTCTGCAAGGTGGAGTTGAACGGCGTGAAGGTCGTCGAGACGGTGTAATACTGCCGGGCGATGATCGCATTAGGGTTGGCGCGGGTCACCGAGTTGCGGCCGCCCAGGGCAAAATAGGAATAGGCCGTCTCGCCGGAGTCCATCGTGTGGTCGACGGCGCCGGTGAGGCTGAAGTCGTCAGTGACGTCCCACACGACCTTCATGCGCGCGCCGTAGTTGTCGACACTCTTCAGGTGGTCGCCGCTGACGATATGGCGGATGTAGCCGCTGTCTTCCGAGTAGAAGGCCTGGAAGTCGGCCTTCAGGCCAGGCGCGATGGACCCGGTCATGTAGCCCTTGGCGGTCAGCCAGTTGTAGCTCGCGTAACCGACCTGCGCCTCGGCGAAGAAGCCCTCCTGCGGGGTGCGGGTGATGATGTTGATCGCGCCGCCGGTGGCGTTGCGGCCGAACAGGGTCCCTTGCGGGCCCTTCAGCACCTCCACCCGCTCGATATAGCCCAGGTCGAACTGGCCGCCCTGGGAGCTCGCGACATAGACCCCGTCGATGTAGAGGGCGACGCTGCCGGCGTCGCCGGCGGCGGAAGACTTCGTGCCGATGCCGCGGATGGAGGGCTGCGAGAAGGCGGCGTTCTTGACGAAGATCAGGCCCGGCACGGCGCGGGTCAGGTCCACCGTGGTGGTGACGCCCTGGGCCGCCAGCTGGGCCTCGCCGATGGCGCTGACGGGCAGCGGCACGTCCTGCAGGCGCTGCTCGCGCTTCTGGGCGGTGACCACCAGTTCGGACACCTCGCCGGAGCGCTCGTCGGCCGCATGGGCCGCGACCGGCGCGGCCAGGGCGGTGGTGAGAAGAAGTGCAGCTCGGAACAGATGACGCATAGGTCCCCCCCTTTTTAGATTTGGGGGGCCATACGCGAAGGATGTCCGGGGTGCTAGCCCCGACTTTGGGGGGCCGATCGGCTTCGCCTACCTGAACTGTCGAAATCGGGTCGCAGATCGGCGCGGAGAACGATGTTCTCCGCCGCCGCGATCACTCCCTTCGCCCCCGCGCTCTCGGCGGTCATCGAAATCAGGTCATAAAATGGCTGCGGCGCGGGATTTCGCCGGCCGCCGCTGGAACGCGCCTGTCCTACTCCAGGTAGGCCGCGCGCAACCGGGCGACGTCGGCCGAGGTGAGGCCGATCTCCTTCTCGAGATAGCTGTCCACCGAGCCCCAGCGTTCTTCAATGGCGGCGAAGGCCTGGTCGAGGAAGGCGGCCCCGTCCGCGGTCTTCAGCGGGCGCGGCTTGATCGCCTCGGGGTTGTCCTGGCCGCGGGCGTACATCGTCGCTACCGGATTGCCGGGGAAGACGGCGGGGTCGATCCTGGGCATCTCGAACTGCGGGCGCCGCCAGGTGGTGGAGAGGTGGTAGTCCTGGACAATGGTCTCGCGCGGCGTCCCCAGGGCGCTGAGGATCATGGCGCTGACGAAGCCGGTGCGGTCCTGGCCGGCGGAGCAGTTGTAGACCAGCGGGCCTTCGCCGCTGAGCAGCTTGGCGAACACCAGCTTAAGGTGCGGGGCGAGGAAGTCGGGCAGTCTGCGATAGAGCCCGCCCATGGACGACGCCTCCGCCAGCTTCGCCGGATCGGTGGGCATCATGCTGGTCATGGAATAGCCGATGGCGGTGTAGGGCACGCCTTCGATCCGGCTGGGGGCCATCACGCGCTCCTCGCTGGAGCGCAGGTCGATCATGTTCCTGAGGCCCAGGGCTCGCAGTTCGACGAGGTCGGCGGCGCTGAGCAAGGGCGTGGCGCCCGAGCGGTAGATCATCCCCCAGCGCACATGCTTGCCCTGCGCGGCCGGGTAACCGCCGAGGTCGCGGAAGTTCGATCCTTGCTCCAGAGGCAGAACGCGCTCGGCTACCTTCACGGTCTGGCCGCTGCGGGGGTCACGCAGCAGGATGTATAGGCGCTTGTTCGCGGGCGAGGCGATCTCATGGGATCCGTCCGCGTCGGCGCGCGAGGCCAGCGTGGCGGCGGAGGGCGCAACCTCAGCCCTGTCGGCGACCAGCACGTCCACCGGATCAGGGTCGGTCCAGCGGACCACCACCGCCATCGGCGAGATGCGTTCGACGGTGGCGCCGCGCAGGTCGCCGGCATGAGCGCCGCCGGCCGCGAGCAGCAGGACCAGCTGAAGAATGGCGAGGGGCTGACGCATGGGCTGTGGGCTCCGGGTTGATCGGTTTCAGTAGCGGACCGAGAGGTCGAGCCCGTAGGTTCGCGGCTCGTTGAACATCCCGAAGCGGCCGAAGGTCGCCTGCAGCCCGCCGCGGTAGAAAAGGTGTTCCTCGTTGAGCAGGTTGCGCGACCACAGCGCCACCTCGAGGGTTCCCGACCCCACCTCGATGTCGGCCAGGGCCAGGCGCGCGTTCACCACCGCGCTGCTGTCCGAGAGGTCGGGCACGCCGGCGCTGGAAGGGTAGCCGTCGGCGAGGTTGCCGTCGATATGCGCCCGCAGCGTCGCGCCCATCAAGGGCGTCGAATAGTCCATGGCCGCGCTGAAGGCGTTCTTGGGCGTGTAGACGATGAAGGACGGGACCAGGGCCGGCGACGCATCGAACGGATTGTCGGCGGGCGGCAGGTCGCCCTTGGTATAGGCGTAGGAGGCGCTCAGCGTGAGGCCTTCCAGGGGCGCCACGGACACGTCGGCTTCGAAGCCCTTGATCGTCCCGCGCCCCATGGCGTTGACCGTCTCGATGGTGCCGCGGTTGCTGGCGGCGAGATTGACCGCGTTGAAGTCGAGTTGGATGTCCTTATAGCGCGTCCGATAGGCCGCGAGGTTCACGCGTGCGCGGTTGTCGAGAAACTCCGTCTTCACGCCGCCTTCGATGGTGGACACGGTCTCCGGGTCGAAGGCGCGGTAGCTGACCGAGCGCGAATTCGCGCCGCCGGCGCGGTATGCCGTGCCCCAGCGCGCGTAGAAGTGCAGATCCTCCTGGGGATCGAAGGCCAGGGTCACCATCGGGTCGACGCGGTTCCAGCTGCCCTCGAAGGGGATGGGGCCGGCGACGCCTCTGAGCACGGGGACGGCGCCGTTCACCTTGGTGAGCAGGCCTTCCTTCTTGTCGTGGGTGTATCGGGCGCCGGCGGTCAGGTGCAGGCGCTCCTCCAGCACGGGCGGGGTCCAGGTGGCCTGTCCGAACACGGCGAGGGAATCGGCCTTTGCGGTGCTGGCCCGGTCCGGGAACGGCGTGGCGGCGCCGGCGGCCAGGGTGGGAATGCGCGAGGCCGCCGTGCCATCGGCGTTCCACGTCATGGTGTTGGGCGTCCATGCGTCGTCGTCGCCGGTCTCGTGGTAGTAGAAGGCGCCGGCCACGAAGTTGAGCTGCTCATAGGTCCCGAGGACCTGCACCTCCTGGCTGAACTGTTCCTGGCGGAGCGAAGCGAGGCTGTAACGGGCGAAGGCGGCGTTGGCCCGGAAGGGGGCCGAATGGGCGCCGATGCCGTTGTCGAACTGGCTCTGCTCGACCTCCCGGTAAGCGCTGATCGAGCGGACTTCAAGGGTCTCCGACGGCCGCCACGACATATGCAGCATGTGCCCCGAGATGCGGCCGACGCTCTCCTCCTGCGGCACCCCGATGTCGGTGGCCTTGGTCCGCGTCGCCTGAAGCTTCACCAGGGGCGCGAAGGCGCTGGCCGGCGCGGTGGGACTCTTCTCCACCAGCTGCACGTAATAGGGCGTCGTGAGGTCGTCGGAGATGTCGAAATCGTACCGGGCGGTGAAGGTGTCGGTGGGCTTCCACTGCGCGCCCACGTGCAGGCCGCGCCGGTCAAAGGCGTTGAAGTCGTCCTCGCCCTGCAGGGTGTTCTTCACCGTTCCCTCGCGCCGGGCGACGACGCCGTCGAACTTCAGGGAAAGGTTGTTCCAGGCGGGGAGGTCGAGGTGCGCCTCGACCCGATGGCTGGCGTAGTTGCCGAGGCCGGCGCTGCCGCGGAAGCCGAACTCGCCCTTGGGCGCGGCGCTGACGATGGACACCGCCCCGCCGGTGGAGTTGCGGCCGAACAGGGTGCCTTGCGGCCCTTTCAGGATCTCGATGCGCTCGATGTCGAACAAGGCGGCGCCGAGCCCCTGCGAGCGGCCCAGGTAGACGCCGTCGATATAGACGCCGACGCCAGCGTCGCGGCTCGGCTGGTTGGCGTCGGACGGCACGATGCCGCGGATGCCGACGGTGAGCGCGGAGCTGCGCGAGAAGAAGGGGGCGATGCGCAGGGAGGGTACGCTGCCGTCGAGCAGGTCGCCCAGGCTCTGGATGCGGCGGTCCTTGAGCGCCTGGGCGCCCAGGGTGGAGATGGCGATCGGCGTCTTCTGCTGGTCGGTTTCGCGCTTGGTGGCGGTGACGATCACTTCTTCGAGGGCGTAGCCGGAGTCGCCGCCGGCCTCCCCACCTTCGGCGGCCCTGGCGGTGGACGATATGGCTGCGGCGACGGCCAAGCTTGTCAGCGTGGCGCGCGCAGCCGCGCTCAGCAGGTGGTCTCGCATGTCGTCGCCCCTCGTTTCGAACGGGGCGGCAGTTAGCCGAGCGCCATGACGGCGAGGCGATGCTTATGTGACCGTTCCGTGCAGGCCTATGCCGGGCGCCTGGCGTTCTGCAGGTAGGTCACTAGGCCGCCGGAGACGCGGGCGCCGCCATGCAACGGCATCACCGCGCCCGAGATCCAGGCGGCCTCGTCGGAGACCAGGAAGACGGCCAGCGAGCCCACGTCCTCCACCGTGCCGCCGCGGCCCAGCGGAATGGTGTCCACCTCAGGCCGCTGCTTGGCCTCCTCCGACAGCCCCTCGGTGATCACCAGGCCGGGCGCGATGGCGTTGACCCGGATGCCGAAGCGGCCCCACTCCACCGCCGCCGTGGCCGTCAGGTTCTCCACGCCCGCCTTCGCCGCGCCGTACTGGCCGACCCTGGGGCAGGGCATCGAGCCCGAGCGCGAAGTGATGTTGATGATCGAGCCGCCCCGGGTCATCGCCCGCGCGGCGGCCTGCATGCCGAAGAACGTCCACTTCATGTTCAGGTCGACGACCTGGTCCCACTGGGCCTCGGTCATGTCGATGAGCTCGCTGCGCACGGCGCCGCCGGCGTTGTTCACCCAGCCGTCGATGTAGCCGAACGCCTCCAGGCCCGCCGCCACCAGGCGGTCGAGGTCCTCGCGGGAGGTGATGTCGCCCGGCGCGACGACGGCCCGGCCCCCCCTCGCCCTGATCTCGGCCGCGGCCGCCTCGAGCGTGTCGGCGTCGCGTCCGTTCAGCACTACCCCCGCGCCCGCGGCCGCCAGGGCCACGCTGATGCCCTTGCCGATGCCGCGCCCACCGCCGGTGACCACCACCGCCTTGCCGGCGAGCGAACACATGGGCCGTCCCGCGCCGGCCCCAGATGTCGTGATCATGCGGTCTGCCGCTGTCCCGCCAGCACCTTGCGCCATTCCGAATCCGGCGGCGCCAGGGCGTCGACCGGCATGGCGTCCTCCATCAGATAGCGGGGGTCGGCGGGCGCCAGCGGGTGCCGGCCCTCGGCGTCGTTCCTCAGGGCCTGCAACAGCAGCAGCCGGGCCTGGACGATGGCCACGTCGCTGGACGACAGGTGGTCGCGGGTCCGGTCGCGGATCGGGCCCATGCTGATCTGGGTGACCATGTCCTCCACCAGCAGGTTCTCGCCGAAGCCGCTGTGATGGCCCTGCGCCATCAGTTCGCGATCCTGGCCGTAGTTGTCCTCTCGGCCGGCCTTGACGGGGGCGTAATCCTCCAGGACGAAGCGGCCGTTGGTGACCATCGCCGCCACGCGCGGGGTATCCAGCCCGATCTGGTCCTGCCGGGAGAAGAAGCCAAAGAACAGCAGGTGGTTCTCGTCGTCCACCGGCACGGCGATGAACAGCGAGCCGTTCCCGTAGGGCGCGCGCGGCACCATGTTGATGTAGGGCGCCACATACTGGGTGGCCCGCAGGTGGTTGGAGCCGTCCGGCATCTCCCTGAGCGCGATGGCGCTCATGCCCCAGGGCGTGCGGTCGACCTCATAGCGGGGCGCCAGCGCCTGGAGGAAGTTGGCCTTGCGGGTGGAACCGTAGGCGCGGATATCGAACTCGGTCTGGCGCGGCACCCAGCTCTTGTGGAGCGTGCCCACATGGGCGGAGTCCAGCGAGGCCTCGACCCCCTGCAGCCAGTTGCAGGCCGCCTTGGTCACGGTCATCCAGACGTGCCCCTCGGGAAGCTCGAAGAACGGCAGCTTGGGGAATTCGGCGACAGGCTCGCCGCCCAGCCACACCCAGACCAGCCCGCCCGCCTCCCGGACCGGATAGTGGTTCACCTTCACGCGCGCGGCGAACGCCTCGGGGTCGGGCTGGTGGGTCAGGGCCTCAACCACCTTCCCAGAGACGTCGACGGTCCAGCCGTGGAAGATGCAGCGCAGGACGCAGCCCTCGTTGCGGGCCAGCGCCATCGAAGCCCCCCGGTGGGGGCAGTCCCGGTCGATGAAGCCGATGCGGCCGTCGGGGGCCCGCCAGGCCACGAAATCCTCGCCCAGCAGGCGGACCTTGAGGGGGGCCTCGCCCACCTTGATCTGGCTCGGTATGGCGAAGGGGATCCAGGCCCACTTGCGCATGAGCCGGCCCATCGGGGCCTCGCCCTCCACCCGCGTCAGGGCTTCGTTCTGCTCTCGGGTCAGCATCCCCTCATTCCTGTGCCTAGCCGCGACTCCTGTACGGTCGCTCAGGATCGGAGTGTAGCGCTGTTGGCGCGCCGCGCCATACGCTTCCGGGCGGCGGACGTCCATGCGGCCGGCATGGGGCAAGGCTCGGCTTGAAGTCCCGGACGGTCATGCCATTCAAGCTCAACGCGAAGGGTCGCGCTCACATTCCCCGGGCCAGATACAAGGTCAGAAATTGGCGGGCGTATGATGAGGCCCTTCGCAATCGCGGCAGCTTGACGATCTGGTTCACGCCTGAGGCCTTGGCCGACTGGCGGGCGCGCCCGCGAACCACGCGCGGTGGGCAGGCGCTATATTCCGCGGTGGCCATCGAAACCGCGCTGACCCTGAGGTGTGTATTTCGGCTTGGACTGCGCCAGGCTGAGGGCCTGATGGGGTCGATCATGGCCATCCTGGGCGTCGATTTGCCCGTACCTGACCATTCGACCCTGAGCCGCAGGGCTTGCGGATTGTCGGTCCCGCGCTGGCCGCGCCAGGATTCCGGCGGGCTGCATCTGATCGTCGACAGTACGGGATTGAGGCTGCGAGGCGCTGGCGAATGGCTCAGTGAAAAGCATGGAACGATCAAGCGCAGAGCCTGGCGCAAACTGCATATCGGATTGGACGCCGCGACCGGCGAGATCGCCTGCTTCGACCTGACCGACAAGGACGTCGATGACGCCGGGCGCATCGAAGCGTTGCTGCAACAGGTTGATCGACCGTTGGAATGGCTGATGGGCGACGGCGCTTACGACGCCGACGGCGCGCGCAAGTCGGTCCGCGATCACAGTTCGGGCGCGCGTTACATCGCCCCGCCCCGCAAGGGTGCGGCGCTTGGACCGACCGCCGGCAGGGCGCCCACCCAAAGGGACAGGGATATTCAGATGATCCAGGCCCATGGCCGGATGCACTGGCAGAAGCTCAGCGGATACAACCGTCGATCCCGGATCGAGGCCGAACTGAGCCGTTTCAAGCGCGTGATCGGCGACGGCCTGCGCTCACGCCACGATGAGCGGCGCACCACTGAAGTGAAAATCGCGGTCAAGGCGCTCAATCGAATGACCCGGCTCGGACGCCCGGACTCCGTCAAAATCGCGTAACCGCCCGCGGGAATAGGGGCAATTTGACCTCCAGCTGATCCGTGCAACAAAGCCG
>CANJKG010000082.1 GCA_947474775.1 Caulobacteraceae bacterium
CACGACCACGCCAAGGTCGGCCACTCGCTGCTGCTGGCCATGGTGGTGGCTGTCCTGATCGCCAGCATCTGCCTGTTCCTGAGCCGCAAGGCCTTCCTGGACCTGCTTACGGTACAGGAAGCCGAGCGCGGCGGGCCGCTGAAGGCCGCCGCCCATTAGGTCCTCCACTCCCCTTTCGATCCCCCGGAATGACGGTCCAATTGTGATGCTTGAAGACCTTGAGAAGCTTGATTTCGATCCTGAGGCCCTGCGCGAGCGCTACCGCCAGGAACGTGAGATCAGGCTGGGCGCCGCGCGTTACCAGGCCGCCCCCGACAACTTCGTCCGTGACCCCTATCGGGACGAGAGCTTCACCCGCGCGCCCATCACCCGGGACCTCGATGTGCTGGTCATTGGCGGCGGATTCGGCGGCCTCCTGCTTGGAGCCCATCTGCAGAAGCAGGGAGTCGGCGACTTCTGCATCGTCGATGTGGCCGGTGACTTCGGCGGCGCCTGGTACTGGAACCGATATCCGGGCGCGGCCTGCGATATCGAGGCCTACATCTACATGCCGCTGCTGGAGGAAGCTGGAGAGATCCCCAGTCAGAAGTTCATCGGACAGCCCGCGCTCTTCGCCCATAGCCAGGCCATCGGGCGCAGGTTCGGCCTCTACGAGAAGGCGCTCTTCCTCACCAAGGTGACGGAGGTGCGCTGGACGCCGCAGCAGCATCGCTGGGCGGTGCGCACCGACCGTGGCGACCTGCTGATGGCCCGGTTCGTCTGCATGTCCATCGGACCCGTGCACCAGCCGAAACTGCCCCGCCTGCCCGGCCTGGAGACCTTCAAGGGTCACACCTTCCACACGGCGCGTTGGGACTATGGCTACACCGGCGGCTCATTCGACGAGCCGCTGGTCAATCTGGCCGACAAGCGCGTCGGCATCGTGGGCTCGGCCGCCACGGCCGTGCAGTGCGTCGCGCCCCTCGCGGAGTCGGCTGAGCATCTCTACGTCTTCCAGCGAACGCCCGCGACAGTGGACGCCCGCAACAACAGGGACACCGATCCCCAGTGGGCCGCCAGCCTCGAGCCAGGCTGGCAGGCCCGGCGGGCGCTGAACTTCGACCTGCTCACCGCCGGCCGCCCGGTCGCGGAGGACGAGGTGCAGGACGGCCGCACCCAGATGTACCTGGACCTCCAGAAGGCGGCGGATGCTGGCGGGCGCGAGGCCCGCGAACTGGCCGACCTGAAGAACATGGAGCGCATCCGCCGGCGCATCGGCGAGATCGTGCGCGATCCCGAGGTCGCCGAGGCGCTGAAGCCCTACTACCACCAGACCTGCAAGCGGCCTTGCTTCCAGGACGGCTATCTGGAGACCTTCAACCGCTCGAACGTCACCCTCGTCCACACCAAGGGGCGCGGCGTGGAGCAGGTGACGGAGCGCGGCGTGGTGGCCGGCGGGCGTGAGTATGAGCTCGACTGCCTGATCTTCGCCACCGGCTTCGAGATGTTGTCGGACTTCACCGACCGCGCCGGCTTCCAGACGCTTGGCCGTGACGGGCTCTCCATCCGCGACCGGTGGAAGGACGGCGTCGTCACCTTGCACAGCTTCTACACCAGCGGCTTCCCCAACTGCCTGTTCCTGCACAACGCCCAGGGCCCGGCCGCGTTGAACGCGACCTTCGTCCTGGAGGCGCAGAGCAAGCATTTCGCCAGGCTCATCCGCCACTGCCTCGACCAGAAGGTGGTCGAGTTCGAGCCTTCGGCGGAGGGCGAGCAAGGCTGGCTCGCCGAGGTGTTGAGCTTCGCCGAGGCCAAGCGCGCCTTCGCGCAGGTATGCACGCCGGGCTACCTCTCCAGCGAGGGGGACGATTCACTGAGGGCTATACAGGACAACTTCTATGGGGGCGGCTCCCCCGCCTTCTTCAAGCACCTCTCCGACTGGTGGGACGGCGGCATGCCGGGGCTGCGGATGACCCGCCAGGCCTGACCGGCCCCACCTACTCCGGCGGAGGAGGCGGTTGCGGCGCCCAGCTCCTCCGACGCAAGGCGCCTACGCCCACGGCTCCCGCCTCACGGTTGCTTCACCTGAGTGGTCACCACTGGACCCATGCCCATGATCAGCACCACCGTCGGGCCCTCGCGCGCGCCGTCCCAGTGGACCGCGCCCGCCGCGTGCTTGACGAAGCTGCCAGCGGGGATGGGGTGCATGCTCTTGGGATCGTAGGTCTTGCTGGTGCTCGTCCACCAGTCGCCGGAGATCACGTACATGAACCGGTCGGTGGAGTGGAAATGCGGCTGGCTGTTGCGTCCAGGGCGCCAGCGGATCAGATAGGCGTAGGGGCCGGGCTTGGCGGCGTCGCCGAAGACCTTGGCGCGGGATTCCGCCTCGCCCACCACCCACTTGATATCGTTGGGCAGGACGTAGGCGACCGCCGCCTGGTCCAGCGGCGAGGCCGCGGCTGGGCCCACCGCCAGCGGCAGCGGGCCCTCGGGAGGGCGCTCGCTCGCCTCCTGGGCGCTGGGAGGCGGCAGGGAGGTCTGGGCGCAGGCAGGCGCGGCGATCAGGGCCGCGGCGCAGAAGAGGATGGGTCTGATCATCATGTGACTCCAGCAGGGGGCTCAGCGCCTGGACGCGGCGATCCTCCAGAGCACGATGCGATCAGACGGCATCGTCTGATCGTTGAATCGTGCTCGACAATCAAAGGCGTAGAGCCTGATTCACGGTTCAGATGGTTCCATCTGAACCGATCAGGCTCTAGCTGAACGATATCGGCGGCAGGTAGGTCCGGTAGATGTAGTCCCGGTGCTCCATGAGGATGGGGTCGAATACCGCCGCCACCTCCGGTACCTGCTGCGAATAGGCCGCCTTGGTCGCCTCCGGGAGAGGCGTCGGCTCGAAAGGCCCGAACAGGTTGGACATGCTGGCCCAGTAGATATCGACGGCGGTGAGGCTGTTTCCGACCAGGTAGCGGCTGCCCGCCCGCTTCTGGTCCTTGAGCTGCGCCACCAGCATGGCGATCACGTCCGCCATCCGCCGCCGCTGGACGCCCGCGTCGCTTCCGTCGGCCCGGTACTCGTTCTTCATGATGTCCGCGCGCAGGCCCGTCGTGGGAGTCGCCGCGACGGTCGCGATCCGCTTCGACCAGATCAGGCCGTTCTCGCCGAGGATCTCGTTGGCGATACCGACGACCAAGGCCCGCTCCCGGGAGTTCCTCGGCAGCAGCGACGGCTCGGGCGCCAGCCGCTCGACCAGGTTCAGGATGTCCAGCCAGCGGTCCCGGGGCGGATCGTTGTCATACACCGCCACCGGATTGTTGCGGATACCGGTCCAGGCGACGTTCTCCAGGTTCTCGCCGAACGGAACCTGCGGCACGCCCACGTAGGGGATCTTCTTGACGTGCATCATGTTCTTGACGGCTTCCGAGAACCCGCCCCAGGCGTCCTTGGCCAGCACGATCCGCAGGCCAGGCCGGATCTTGGCCTCCTCGACGCTTACCCAATCGACCATTCCTCGCCTCCCTGTTGTCCTTCTGGTCCGGGCCGCCGGATCAGGAACCCGCCGGATTCAGCTTGTCCTGCGTCCGGGTCTCGAAGTCGCTGGCGTCGTGCCGCTCGCGCAACTGCTTGGCCGGATCGCCGTTGCGGTTGTTGACCATCCGCCCGCGCTTCACCGCCGGCCGCTCTCCGACCTGCTCGGTCCAGCGCTTGACGTTACGGTAGTCCTGCACGGACAGGAATTCGCCCGCCCCGTAGAGCAGGCCGCGCGCCAGGATGCCATACCAGGGCCAGACCGCCATGTCGGCGATGGTGTACTCAGCCCCCGCCAGGTAGTCGCTCTCGCCCAGGCGCCGGTCCAGCACGTCCAGCTGGCGCTTCACCTCCATGGCGTAGCGGTCGATGGCGTATTCGATCTTGATCGGGGCGTAGGCGTAGAAGTGGCCGAAGCCGCCGCCGAGGAACGGCGCCGATCCCATCTGCCACATCAGCCAGGACAGGGTCTCGGCGCGGGCCGCCGGCGCCGTGGGCAGGAAGGCGCCGAACTTCTCCGCCAGGTAGATGAGGATCGCCCCGGACTCGAATACCCGAACCGGCTCCGCCCCGCCGCGGTCCATCAGGGCGGGAATTTTCGAGTTGGGGTTCACCCCCACGAAGCCGGAACCGAACTGCTCGCCCTTGGAGATGTCGATGAGCCAGGCGTCGTATTCCGCGCCCGCGTGCCCCAGGGCCAGCAACTCCTCCAGCAGGATGGTCACCTTCACACCATTGGGCGTGCCCAGGGAATAGAGCTGCAGCGGATGTCCGCCGATCGGCAGCACCTTGTCGTGCGTCGGCCCGGCCACCGGCCGGTTGATGTTGACGAACCGCCCACCGTGATCCGTCTTCGGCGCCCAGACCGTCGGGGGAACATACTCGGCCGTCATGGGGAGGGACTCCGGAGCTGTCGGCGATGGCTGCGCCTAAGCGTCTTTTCAGGACGCCCGCTTCCATTCAAGCGGCATGTGCTTCACGCCCAGGATGTTGCGCGTATGCCAGTCCACGGGCGCGCCGTCCGGTATCCGGATGTTCGAGAACCGGCGGGTGAATTCCTCAAGCACGATGCGGATCTCGCGCCGGGCCAGGTGCATGCCCAGGCAGTTATGCACCCCCGCTCCCAGGGTCAGGTGCAGGTCGTGCCGGTCGATGTCGATCCGGTGCGGATCGGCATAGCGGCGCGGGTCGCGCCCGGCCAGGTGGGTGGACATGACCACGAAGTCGCCTCGCTTCATGGCCACGCCATGGAAATCCACGTCGGCGGTGACATAGCGATGGCTGGCCACCACGCCAAAAGCCCGCAGCAGTTCGTCCGCCGCCGCCGCGATGTCCGCCGGGTTCTCCTGCAAGCGGCGCTGTAGGTCCGGATCGCGGGCCAGGTGGCGCAGGTGCCAGCCCAGGCTGCTGGCCACCGTGTCCAGTCCGCCGGCGTAGAGCACGAAGCACATGCCCATGCGCTCGTTGTAGTCCAGCGGCCGCCCATCGATCCGGGCGGCCAGGATGGTGCTGATGAGGTCGTCGCGAGGCGTTTCCTCCCGCTCCGCCATCTGGCGTTTCAGGTAGCCGACGATCCGGCGGGCGGCCGCGGCGCGCGCCTCGAAGTCCGGGCCGCGCATGAACGCATTCTCCCACTCCAGCAGCTGGGGCAGGTCCTCTCGCGGCAGGCCCATCAGGGCCATGAACACATAGGACGGGAACTGGCTGGCGAAGTCGGCGACGAACTCGCAGCCGTCCCTGTCCTCGAAGCGGTCGATCAGCTCGCCGGCGATGGCGCGGACCTTGTCGTCCAGGGCGGCGATGGCGCGGGGCTGGAAGGCCGGTTGCAGCACCTGGCGATAGGCCGCGTGGTGTGGCGGCTCGATCTCCAAAGGGTTCAGCCGCCAGTCCTCCCCCACCATCCGCGACAGCTCGCTGGTCTCGGCCCGGGAGAACAGGTTCGGGTTCCTATAGGCGTCCTGCAAGGCGTCGAACCGGGTCAGTATCCAGCCTGCGCGTCCCCGGCCGATATCGGGCGACCAGACGATGTCCGGGCCGTCATGCAGCCGTGCCAGCGACAGGAACGGATCCTCGCCCTCTGCCGCGAAGCTCTCGATGTCATGCGGCCAGAAGAGCGCTTCGGGAACGTGATCGGGCCTCGCCGCCAGTGTCATTCAGGCCATCCTCGGATCGACGAGCGTGCGGATCGGGCTCGCCGGATCGGCCATGGCCGCCAGCGAGGCGCCCACCTCGCTCAGGCCGATGATGCGCGGCGCCAGCCACGGCGTGGGATCGATCCTGCCCTCCAGGATAGCGTCGACGGCGGCCTGGAACGCCTCGGGCGAGGTGCCGCCGCCGAACTGGATGTTGAGCCGCTTCATGTGCGCCGCCGCCGACCAGATGGTGTCCGCCGACAGGCACCAGCCGATGACCACGATGCGCGACGAGGCCGCCACGTTGAGGATGATCTCGCTGAGCACGCCGGGCGTGCCGACGCATTCGAACACGATGTCCGGAACCCGGCCGTCGAACCGCGCCAGCGGCGCATAGGGCGAGACCTCCCGGGGATCAACCACGATATCCGCCCCCGAGGCCAGGGCGAGGTTTCGGCGCCGCTCGTCGAAGTCGGCGGCGATGATGGGCGCGATCCCGGCGATCTTCAGGGCCGCGATCAGGGCCAGGCCGATGGCGCCGCAGCCCACCACCAGCGGCGTATCCCCCGGCTGCACGCGCGAAGACCGCACATAACCCAGGCCCACGCCGATCGGCTCGGCCAGGGCCGCCAGGTCGGAGTCCCGCGTGGACGGCACCGCCACCAGCTTGTCCTGGTCCAGCAGCATCAGCTCGCCAAACCCGCCCGGATAGTCGTTGTCGAGACCCACGGTGTGCTTGCGTCCAGCCTCGTCGGTGACCGCCGGCTGGGAGGTGATCAAGCTCCCGATCGGCAGCACTCGCTCGGTCCCCGGCCCATAGTCGACGATCTCCGCCAGGTACTCGTGCCCCATCACCAGCGGCCGCGACAGGTCGATGCTGAAGTTCCCGCCATAGCGCCGCGACCACTCCACCGTCGCGGGCCCGTGCTGGCACAGGTGCAGATCCGACGCGCAGAGCCCGCAGCGGTGGGTGCGCACCAGAACCTGGCCCTTCGCGGGCGACGGATCGGCCATGTCGCCGACCTCGACCCGTCCATCGAGCAAATAGGCCGCCTTCATCCGCACGTCCTTTCGAGCGGCGCCATCCTAGCCCAATTGGCGGGCGAGGCGGCAACCTGGAAGATCAGGTGGCGGCCGGCGCGGGTCTAGAACTTGTACTTGATCGAGGCTCCGCCGTAGGTCGTGTAGTCGCGGGAAAGATAGCCGAACACCCGGGCGATCAGGGTGTTCGCCGCGCCCCGAGCCCCGTAGTAGAACTCGTTGGTCAGGTTGCGGCCGAAGACCTGGAACTCCACCTTGCCGTCGTCGGAGGTGAAGGTCGCCGTGGCGCTCAGCAGGCCGTAGGCCGGCTCCCCGGTCAGCGGGTCGGCGTCGGCGGTGTAGAAGGTCTTGCCGGTCCAGATCCAGTTGACGTTCAGCGCCATGCTGGCCGGCACGACGGTGAGTTGCCGGACGTAGTCCAGCGCCAGGTTGTAGCGGAACGTCGGCGAGCCCATGGCGCGCACCCCGGTCAGGGACTGGGAGCCATTGACGCAGCCGGCCTGCAGCCCGGAGGTCTGCTGGGTGTTGCAGGGGCTGCGCAGGCCGCCGCTGTCGTACTTGGCGTCCAGATAGGCCGCGCCGCCCGACAGCCTAAGGTCGCTGTTCACGGCGTACTGCACCTCGAACTCCGCACCCTTGCTGATCAGGTCGCCGGCGTTGATCAGCCGGGGCGTCACCGTGTTCGGGATCAGCGCCGTCTGCTGGATGTCCTTCACCCGCATGTCGAAGACCGACAGCGCCCAGGCCAGGCGGCCGTCGAGCATCCGCTGCTTGGTGCCGATCTCGTAGGAGGTCGCGATCTCCGGGGAGGTGATCGTGCCGGCGGCCTGTGTCGGGGCGGAGGACCCATCGGTCGCCGGCCCCTTGTAGCCGCGGTTGTAGGACACGTAGTAGTTCTGCCCTTCGGCCGGCCGCCACTGCACGCCGGCCCGGCCCGAGAGATCCCGCTCCTTCGCGTAGGCGACGAACGCGAACCGGGTTCCAGGGGCGAGAAAGACGTTCCGGACGGGATCGTAGGTCGTGAGGATGTTCCCCGAATAGGCTGTCTTCTTGTAGTCGAACTTGACGTTCTCCCAGGTGTGGCGCAGCCCGCCGAACACCGAGACCGCCTCGGTCAGTGAGAAGGTGACGTCGCCGAACACCGCCGAAGTGTTGTCGATCAGGCGCGTGTCATTGGGCGTCGTGCTGATGTTGAACTGGGTGGCCGGCAGGCCGAGGTAGGCGCCGTTGAAGATCAGCGGCGTCGAGGTTTTGAACAGCGACCGCACCGCCTGGTAGTAGGCCCCGCCGACGAACTGCACGCGCTCGCCATCATAGTTCACGCGGATTTCCTGGGAGCCGTATTCGTTCAGTTCGGGCGCCCGCAACGGGATGTCTATGGTCATGACCGGAAAGTTCGTCGGGTTGGGCAGGAAGCCCACGCCCGGCTTCACCCCCGCCGGCGTCGAGTCCACGTCGTTGGCGTTGTTCGACCAGTGGTGGCGGTAGCCGGTCAGCGACGTGATGGTGAGTTCGTCGTTCACACGCCAGGTGATCTCGCCGATCAGGGCCTTGGTTTTGCTGAGATCGAACTGGTTCAAGTTGCTGTTGATCTTGGTGTTGCCGTAGCTCGGCGTGATCCCGTTAGCCGCCCTCTTCAGGTCACCCAGGATCGGCCCGTTGTTCGGCAGCCTGTGGGTCGATGCGACGATGTCGACCTCCTCGCCGTAGCCCTGGTTGGCGTGGGTGTAGACGCCGGTGAGCAGGACATTGACGTTCGGCGTGACGTCCACCGAGAGCTTGCCGGCGATGCCGTAGGACTCCGAGCGCACGTTGTCGCGGCCCGAGGGGTTCTCGATCAACGGGTGCTGGTTGCGGTAGAACGCCTTGACGCGCAGCGCGGCCGCATCGCTGAGCGGGACGTTGACCAGGCCCCGCGCCCACACCTCCTGGTCGTTCGTCGCCCCGGCCTCGACCGAGCCCTCGAAGACGTCGTTCGGCCTGCGGCTGACCACATTGACCACGCCGCCGGTGGCGTTCTTGCCGAACAGGGTGCCCTGCGGTCCCTTGAGGATCTCGATCCGTTCGATGTCGGCGAGGTCGGCGATGAACTCGCCCTGCCGGTAGAGGGCCATGCCGTCGACGATCATCGCCGTGCTGGGCTGGACGCCTGCGTTGGTGGACAGCGAGTTGACGCCCCGGATGTTGAAGGTCGTCGAGTTGCCGGCGAAGGCGGGCCGGAAGGTCACCGACGGGCTGATCTGCGACAGCGCGCGGGTATCGGAGCCGGCGTTCTCCATCTCCTTGCCGCCGATCGCCTCCACCGAGATCGGCACCTGGCTGATCGTCTGTTCGCGCCGCTGGGCGGTGACCACTACCTCCTCGATCACCGCGCCCTTTGCCTGGGCCTGGGCCGCGGCGGGGGTTGCACCCGCCAGACCAATGGCCAGGGCCGTGCCGGCCGTGGAAGTCCAGAGCCCATGCTTAAGGAAAGAGCCTCGGCCAGTGTGCTTGTTGTCCATGATTTCCCCCGTCTTGCGGGCCGCCTTATCGGGGCCTCACGTGCTTGCAGTATGGCCCCACGTCGACCCGTGGCGGCTGGGCTCAGTTGATGCGCATAAAGCGACGTTCCCCACCGTACTAATGCCAAACACACCCGATAGAGGGGAAAGGACAATAGCCGGGCGCCAGGCCCTCGCCGCGGGCGGCCCGGAAGCCTCTATCAGGCGTCGGCCGTGTCCCCGGCCGCCTCGGCGATCTGGGCGTTGAGCCCCTTCGCCAGCGCCCAGATCCGTTCGACGTTGCGCGTCGTGTCCCCGCGCCGCCGCACCAGCCAGTGCTCCACCACCGGGAATCCAGGCCCCAGTTCCAGCTGGACGAAGTCGTCGCCCAGGACCAGGTCGCCCTCCGGCCAGTCGAAGGCCGGAAGCGGCAGCCGGTGGCTCTTGGCGGTGTAGTACATGGCCATCTCGCCGTCGACCACATGCATGGGCTCGCCGCCGGCCGCCAGCAACTGGCCATAACGCGCCTGGTAGACACCTTGGTTGAACCGCGGATCGAAGGCCGCGAAGGTCACCCCCTCCAGTTCGGACAGGCTGACCGGACCCCCGTGGTTGAGGCTGTGTTCCACCGGCGCCAGCAGCCGCATCACGTGCTGGCTGATCTTGATCGGCTCCAGGTCGGGCATCTGCGCCAGGGGGCCCGGCAGCAGCGCCACGTCGATGGTCCGCTGGCGCAGCTTGAAGATCAGGCTGGAGGTGTAGCTGCTGACGATCTGCAACTCCGTCGACGGGTATTGCGCCCGATACTGGTTCAGCAGTTCCACGCGCGCCGCGACCCAGAAACCGTAGTAGTAGGCGCCGACCACCAGCAGAGATTTCTCTGCTCGGTCCAGCGAGCGCGCCACCGCCATGGTCCGCTCCACCGAGGCGGTGATGTTCTTGGCCTCCTTGTAAAGTTGCTGCCCCTTCTCGGTGAGTTCGACCCGCCGGGTCGTCCGCGCGAACAGGCTGAAGCCGAGTTGCGCCTCCAGCTGCTGGATCTGGCGCGAGAGCCACGGCTGGTCGACGCCCAGCCTTAGCGCGGCCTTGCGGAAGGACAATTCCTCGGCGACGACGGCGAACCGCACGAAGAGTTCGACCCTCGGCATCAGCCAGCCGTAGCCCGCGCGCTTACAGCCCCGCGGACCCTTCCCGACAATTGCGTTTTTCCCTTCAGCCCGTGCGCCATGCGCCTCAGTTTCAGGGGGCGGCGGCCTCAGTTCAAGCCATATCGCATGCGAGAAGGCGGGTGGCCGAAGAGCGAGAAGGAGGACAAGCCTCCGCCGCCGCTTCTGGACCAAAGCTCCGCCATGGTAGGGAGGAGACGCCGTCCATAAGAAGTAACGCCGACGTCGCCCGGCTCAGGGGAGGAACCATGCGTACCACCATCGGCTGGACGACGGCTCTCCTGACGTTGGCCGCCGCCACGCTTCAGATGGCGGGCGCACCCGCGCTGGCCGCCGACCATGGCGGCGCGGCCGGGCTGGGGCGCGCGCCTCCCGAATCGGTGGGCTTCTCGAGCCAGCGGCTGACGGCGCTGGGCGTGAACATGCACCAGTTGGTGGAGGCCGGCCGCTATGCCGGGATGACCACCCTGGTGGTCCGGCACGGCAAGGTGGTGAACTTCGAGTCCCACGGCATGCAGGACATGGAGGCGAAACGCCCCATGCAGCGCGACACGATCTTCAGGATCGCGTCGATGAGCAAGCCGGTGACCGGCGTCGGCCTGATGATCCTCTACGAGGAGGGCAAGTGGCAGCTCGACGACCCGGTGTCGAAGTTCCTGCCGGAGTTCGCCGGGATGGAGGTCATGACGCCGGATGGCCAGCTGGTCGAGCCGGCCCACCAGATGACCATGCGCGAGCTGGTCACCAACACCACCGGCCTGCCCGGCGGCTCCAACACCCGCAATCCGCGGGTGCAGAAGATGTATGCGGCCGCCGACCTGCGCAGCGGGACCCTCGCCGACCTGGTGACGAAGGTCGGCAGGCTGCCCCTGGGGTTCCAGCCGGGGACGGAGTTCGAGTACGGCCTCAACCAGGACGTCCAGGGCCGGGTCATCGAGGTGCTCTCCGGACAGACGCTTGACGCCTTCCTCCGGGACCGGATCTTCCAGCCCCTGGGCATGGTCGACACCGGCTTCGGGGTCCCCGCCGCCAAGCGCTCGCGACTGGTCCCCGTCTACGACTACGACGCCAGGGGAAAGCTGGTCCGCGCCGAGATTCCGCGCAGTGGCGAGCAGCCGGCCTTCCTGTCCGGAGGCGGCGGCCTGTTCTCCACGGCCGAGGACTATCTGAGGTTCGCCATGATGCTGGCCGGCGGCGGCGAGTTCGGCGGCCGGCGGATCCTGGCGCCCTCCTCCGTCCTGTTGATGCGCGCCGACCTCCTGCCGCCCGGCGTCCAGCCGCACTACGCAAGCAAGATGCTGGGGGTCGGAAACGGCGTCGACCTGCGGATCATCCTCAATCCCGGCCTCGCCAGCTTCAACGGCGGCCCGACCGGCGTCGGAAGCTATATGTGGACCGGCGCCTACGGCACCTGGTGGTGGAACGATCCCGCCAACGACCTCATCGTCATCGGCATGGTCCAGCAGAACGACGCCGCCCAGGCCCACGTCGGCGGCCCAACCCCGGCGCCGGACCTGCGCGCCCTCACCCGCTCGCTGGTCTACGCCGCCCTGGTAGAACCGGAGAAATAGAGGCCGCTAGATCGCCGGGATGGCCTCGCCCTTCTTCTCCAGGTCGCCGGCGGTCTCCAGGATCACGTCGAGCAGCTCATAGGCGAACCTGGGCAGGGTCCGGGGCGTGCGGATGCACAGGCTGGTCTGGCGTCTCGCCCAGCCGTCCTCCAGTCCCACCACGACGAAGCCCATTTCGTCGGCGTACTTCGCGGCCACGGCCTCGCGGACAATCGCCACGCCCACATTGTCGGAGACCATGCCGCACAGATCCTCGATGTTCCTGACGTGGATCCGCACGCTGAGGGTCTTGTCCA
>CANJKG010000083.1 GCA_947474775.1 Caulobacteraceae bacterium
ATGTAGTTGCGGACGTCCTTGACCCGCTCCTCGCCCAGCTGGCTGTCGCGCAGGCGGGTGACGGCGTCGTACTCGTAGAGGCCCTGCTGGGCCTTGGTGGTGGACTTGATGTGCCAGGTGATCAGCGGCGCGCCCAGCGCCTCGGCGATCTCATAGGCAAGCACCGTCTTGCCCGTGCCGGGCTCGCCCTTGATGAGCAGGGGCCGCTCCAGGGCGATGGCCGCATTCACCGCGACCTTCAGGTCGTCCGTGGCGACGTACTTTTCGGTGCCTTCAAAACGCTGGCTCATTTATTTCCCCGGCGGGCGGTCCCGCATTCGAACAGATGTTTCAATCGCGGCGCCAACCTAAAGACCGCGGCGGGACATTCAAGCCGTTTGCGCGGGCGCTTGAAGCCAATGCGCATGGTATATTGCCGCGCGGCCAGACTCAGGCGCGGCTGCGCCCCAGGGAGGCGTGGAACGTGAACCTGGCGATCCTTCAGGCGCGGATGAGCTCCAGCCGGCTGCCGGGCAAGGTTCTGGCGCCGATCCTTGGCGTGCCGATGATCGGCCGTCAGGTGGAGCGGCTGCGCCGGTCAAGGCGGATCGATCGCCTGACTGTGGCCACCAGCGTCCATCCCAGCGACGACGACCTGGCGGCCTGGTGTGAAGGGGCCGGCCTGAGCGTGTTCCGTGGGCCGCTGGATGACGTTCTGGACCGGTTCTGCGGGGTCCTGACCGATTTTCCACAGACCTCGACGGTGGTGCGGCTGACAGCGGATTGTCCGCTGGCCGACTGGACGGTGATCGACCAGGTGATCGCGCACCACGCGGCCAGCGGCGCCGACTACACCAACAACACCACCCCCGAACGGACCTTCCCGCACGGCCTGGACGCCGAGGCCGTGCGACCGGACGCTCTGCGCGCCGCCTGGACTGAGGCGAAGGACCCTTACGAGCGCGAGCACGTGACGCCGTTCATCTATCGCCGCCCGGACCGGTTCCGGCTGGCCAGCGTGACCCGGGCCGAGCCGCGCCCCGAGCTGCGGTGGACCGTGGACTATCCGCAGGACCTCGATTTCGTGCGGCAGGTCTATGATCGGCTCTATCCGGGGGATCCGGCCTTCGACAGCGAGGCGGTCATCGCCCTGCCTGTTAACAGCGCGGAAGCTCCGGCATGACGACGCCTTCGGTCACCCTGCGCGATGTGACGGTCTCGGATCGTGACCGGCTGCTGGACTGGCGCAACCTGCCTGAGGTGGCCCGCTGGATGTACAGCGACCATGCGATCACGCCGCAGGAACACGCCCGTTGGTTCGATGCGGCGATTGCCGATCCGTCCCGGCGCTATTGGATCATCGAGCTGGATGGCGCGCCAGTGGGACTGGCCAACCTCTACGACATATCCCAGGGCCACCGTCGCGCCTCCTGGGCCTACTATCTGGCGGACCCGGCCGTGCGCGGGCGCGGCGTCGGCGCCTATGTGGAATTCTGGGTGATAGAGCACGTCTTCGGACCGCTCGGCCTCGACAAGCTCTGGTGCGAGGTGCTCGCCGGGAACGAGGCGGTCTGGAAGCTGCACGAGTCCTTCGGCTTCCAGCGCGAGGCGTTGTTCAGGCGCCACGTCCGCAAGGCCGGAGCGCCCGCCGACGTGGTGGGCCTGGGCCTGCTGGCCTCGGACTGGACGCAGGTTCGGGACGCCTGCGTCCAGCGTCTCCGGGCCAAAGGGTTCGCGGTCAGCTAGCGCTCGCGGCTTTCCGAGTAGCCCATGGCCTTCAGGTCGGCGTCGGAGACGTCGCTGGCCTGGAAGTCGGTGACGTCGTCCTCGCCGACCACGGCCTCGCCGGCGTCGCGCACCTCGTCCAGCCCCTCGATGCTGTTGGCCGACACGGCGTCCTCATTGAAGCGGTCCTCGGGGCCGAGGCCGTCGATGTCGTCCTCGCGCTCCTCGCTGGCCGCGCGGTAGTCGAGCTCGTCGTCCTCCTCCAGGTCGCCGTCGGTCAGGGCGTCGTCGCGGAACTCGTCGGCGTCGAGGGCCACAGCCTCGTCCTCATCACGGTCGCCGTCGGCGGTGGTCACGTCGAGGACGTCGGGAATCTCCTCGAAGGTACGCCGCTCGCGGCCGTACTCTCCGAAGTTGGTCTCATCCAGCGCCTCGGCGCGGCCCTGATCGTCGAAGCCTTCGTCGGTTTCGGGAAAGTCGGTCATTCCGGTCTCCTGGGTGGCATGCGTCTGCACGCTCAATCCCTGGACGCCTTCCCTCGTTCCGGCGTCTTCAGCGCCCCCGGACGGCGAGGAACTCGCCGAAGGCCCGGCCCAGTTGGTCCATCACCGCCGGCCAGTCGGCGAAGCTGGGGGGCTCGAAGACGCGGACCTGCGGGTACCATGCGTACTCGGTCTTCAGCCCCAGCCGCGTCCAGGCGCCGCTCAGCGCCACCAGGAAGGTCGGGGCGCCGCAGGCCGCGGCGATGTTCAGGGTGGCGTTGGAGAAGCCGATCACCAGGTCCAGGGCGCAGGACAGCGCGGCGACGTCGTCCAGGTCCTGCTTGAGGTCGATGCCAGGAGGCTGCCAGATCTCGACGCCGAACTCGCGGCGGGCGGCCTCGATCTCCTCGGCGCAGTCGCCGTATTGCAGGTTCACGAAGACCGCGCCCGGATGCGTGATCACCGGCGCCCACTGCGAGAATGGCGCGAAATAGCGGTGGCGGGCGTCACGGGTTACGGCGCTCTTCCACAGCAGGCCGATCTTCGGTGGCCACGCGCGATCTCGGCGCCCTGCAGGGAGGCGACATCGTGGGCCTCGAGCTCGACGGCGGGCGGCTCGTGGTGGCGGGCTCCACGGCCAATGGCGCCCTGGCCGCAGGGACCACCAGCCGCGGCTATTCCGGAGGGATCGACGCCTTCGCAGCCAACCTAGCGGCCGATCTCAGCTCCGACCCGGCCGACCGGGTGGCCTACTACGGTGGGGCCGGCGACGACCGGGCGACTTCCCTGGCGGTCTCCGGCGGTCAAGTGTTCATCGGCGGTTCCGCCGGGACCGACCTTCCGGACCAGCCCGCCAAGGGAACGAAGGACGGCTTCCTGGCCAAGCTGGACGTGGCCACCGGCGCCATCGACTGGTCGCGCCGCTTCACGGGCAAGGACGGCTACGCCGCTCCCACCGCCATCGCCATCGACGCCACGGGTTCCAGTGTCCTGGACCGCCTGGGCCTGCCGCGCGGAACCCTGGACATGAGCGTCTCCCCGCGGCTCAGCGCCATCAGCGGGGTGCGCGGCGGTGATCAGTTCACCGTGCAGGTCGGCGCCGGCCGTGCGGCCACGGTGACCATCGAGGAGAATGACACCCTCGACACCCTGGCGATGAAGATCCGTCGGGCCAGCAGCTTCCAGACCAAGGTCACCCTGGCCACCGTCGATGGGGTGCGCCGGCTGACTATCGCCCCGCTCAACGACCGCAGCGTCATCGAGATCGGGGCCGGCAAGACCGACAGGGACGCGCTGGAGAGCCTGGGCATCCCAGAGGGCGTGGTGCGCGCCACCAAGATCAACAGCGCCGGCAAGACAGTCTCCGCCGACGGCAAGGGCATGTTCTATGGCCTGGGTCTGGACCGCTTCCTGAAGCTGGACACCGACAACGACATCCAGCACGCTCGCGCCGAGCTGCAGAAGGCCATGGGCGTCATCCGCACCGCCTACAAGGATCTGGTGGCCGCCGCCACGCCGAGGGACCTGCTCGCGGAGGCCCAGAAGGCCGCCAACATCAGCGGCAAGGTCCCGGCCTACCTGACCAGCCAGATTTCCAACTACCAGGCCGCCCTGAACCGCCTCACCGGCGGGAGCTGAATCGGTTCCCATCCGCCGGCCTTGAAAGCGCCCGGCGCGCGGTCTAGCGAGAACCATGGACATCAAGAACGATCGTCGGACGCAGCTGGTCGTCGGCGGGGCCGCGCTGGCCCTGCTGGCCGGGCTGGGGATCGCCGGGGTCCTGATGAAGGGCAGCAAGGAGCAGGGGACCCCGCCGCCAGCCTCACAGGCCGGGCTGGTGATCGATTCCGGTCCCGCCGACGACAGCAAGGTCGACCCCGCCAGTCCGCTACGCTGCTTCGTGGCCGGCCAGTTCGTGGGCGAGTTCACCCTGGCCGAATGCGCACGCCAGAACGGAGTGGCCACCGGCGCCCTGGACGTGGGCGTGGACGAGACCGGCGCACTTGCCGCCGCGCAGCAGGCCGGCGACCTGCTGACGCCCCTGCCGCCGCCGGAAGAGACCGCCCCCCTGGACGCCGTTCCGCCGCCCGCCCCGGTCGCCGAGGTCCCGCCTGCCGCCGCCACCGTGGGCGGCTGCTGGCGCTATGCGGACGGACAGTGGCGCAGGCTGCCGTCGGACGTGCCGCTGAACGCCTGCGCCCAGGCCCTGTTCGCGGGCCGCTGCGAACGGCCCGGCGGCGCCACCTATGGCCGCTGGATGCAGCAGACCCTGCGGCTCACGCCGGGCAGGGTGGAGGTCTCCAGCGACAACCAGAGCTTCCGGCTGCTGATGGAGCAGGGCCCCAACTGCAGCCTGCCTACGGGATGAGCCGCCTCGCGCTCGCCACAAGCCGCTGTTAGGGTAGCGAAATGAACAGACTGGCCCTGATCCTCGCCCTGAGCGCTACGGCCGCGCTCGGCGCCTGCGCCAAGCGCACCTCGCCGCGGGGCGACCCCGGCGTATGCTTCCATGTGGTGCCCCTGAAGACCGGCGAGCTGAAGTACAACAAGGTCGTGATGGCCCCCAACCTGGAGACCTGCGCCGCCAACCTGGAGGCCATGCGCATCAAGTTCCTGCGGATGGGCGGCACCACGCAGGAGATCTACGGCGCCTACCAGGGCAATTTCCTGTTCCTGCAGAAGGAGGGTGTGCTGACCTCATCGACCCTGGAGGGCGGACGCTACGTGGCCCTGGTTCGAACCGGCGACGGCCGTCTGGCGATCCCGGGGGCGATGCCGCGCCAGTAGCTGTGGACTGTTCTCTGCAGACGTGAACGTAAAGAGAACAATTCTCTTGCTCCCAGGTTAACGGCGGGCTAGCTTCCCGGCCGGGCGGAAGGCCCGCATCTCCACGGAAGCTCAGGACATCCACATGGCGGGCAGCGTCAACAAGGTCATTCTCATCGGCAATCTCGGCGCGGATCCCGAGATCCGCACCCTCAACTCCGGCGACCGGGTGGCGAACCTGCGGGTGGCCACCTCGGAGACCTGGCGCGACCGCAGTTCGGGCGAGCGCAAGGAGCGCACCGAGTGGCACCGGGTGGTGATCTTCAACGACGGCCTGGTGAAGGTGGCCGAGCAGTTCCTGCGCAAGGGGTCGAAGATCTATCTGGAAGGCTCGATCCAGACCCGTAAATGGCAGGACCAGTCGGGCCAGGAGAAGTTCTCCACCGAGATCGTGCTGCAGAAGTTCCGCGGCGAACTGACCATGCTGGACGGCCGCGGCGACGGCGCGGAGCGCGAGGATGGCCCGTCCGGCGGCGGCTTCTCCTCCGGCCCCAAGCAGCGCAGCTCCGGCCCGCGCGAGGACTTCTCCGCCGACCTGGACGACGAAATCCCGTTCTAGGGGTAAGGCTCGGCCGCTGCCGTCTGCGACGTTTTGATCGCCGAGCTTGACCGTTCGGCGGCTGCTGTGTGACTCTCGCCTAACAACGATATTCAGGCGAGGAAGCCATGCCCATCCGACCAGCGCCGTTCGCCCTCGGCCCGAGACCCGCGCCGGCGGGCGCGGAGCGGGGCCCCGCTCCCGTAACACCTCATCGGGAGCCGCCCCCGCCAGGCACGTTTCAGTTCGGAACCGCTGGGAACGACGCTCTCGCCGCCGGTCCCAACGCCAGGTTCGTGTTCGGCCGCGATGGCAATGACAGCATCACCGGCTCCGACCGGCCGGATGGCCTGATGGGCGGACGCGGGGGCGACAGCGTTTCGGGCGGCGCCGGGAACGATCACCTTTCCGGCGGCCCGGGGACCGACACCCTCTCGGGCGGGGCGGGGAACGACACCATCGGCGGCGGTGGAACCGAGACCGACCAGCTCACCGGCGGCGCGGGCGCCGACGCTTTCGTGATCCGGGGCCCGGTGGCGACGTCGGCCGCCGGTCTTGACCGCATCACCGACTTCACCCACGGCGAGGACCGGCTGGTGTTCGGGCCGAAGGCGGCGACGGCCGCCAACTTCACGACAGCCGCCGCCTCGACCTTCGCCGACGCCGTCACCACGGCCAACGGCAGGATCGGGACGGGCGCCGCCGACTTCGTCGCGGTGAAGGTGGGCGCCGACGTGATCGTCTTCGCGGACGCATTCAACAACAACGGCAGCGCCGACGCCGCCGTGATCCTGGTGGGCAAGAGCCTGACGGACATCACCTTCGGCGACATCCACTAGGGTCTAGGCCGGCGGATAGGCGTGGGTCGCGCCCCACGGGTCCTCGACCAGGTCGTCCGCCAGATAGCCGGGCCCGATCGGCACCTTGCCGTGGCCCTCAGGGATGTCGAGCACATAGGTGGGCTGACAGAGGCCCGACCACGTCCCGCGCAGGGCGCGCATCAGCGCCTGGCCCTCGGCGACGCGGGTGCGCAGATGGCTCGTGCCCGGCGCCAGGTCCATGTGGTGCAGGTAGTAAGGCTTGATCCGCGTCTCCACGAAGGCGCGCATCAGGGCGCCCAGGGTCTCCGCGTCGTCGTTCACCCCGCGCAGCAGCACGCTCTGGCTGATCATCGGCAGGCCCGCGTCGATGATCCGCGCGCAGGCGGCCCGCGCGGCCGGCGTCAGCTCGCGAGGGTGGTTGGCGTGCAGGGCCACCCAGACCGCCTGGGTCGGGCTCTTGAGGGCGGCCACCAGCTCGTCGGTCACCGCCTCGGGTTTCACCGCCGGCACGCGTGTGTGGAAGCGCACCACCTTCACGTGGCCGATCCCCGCCAGCCGGTCCATCAGGTCACGCAGCCGCCGGGGCGACAGCACCAGCGGGTCGCCCCCGGTGACGATCACCTCCCAGATGTCCGGGCGGGCCGCCACATAGGCGAGCGCCGCGTCCAGAGCCGCCGGCGACAGCGCCTGGACGCCGCCCGGTCCCACCATTTCCCGGCGGAAGCAGAACCGGCAGTAGACGGCGCAGGTGTGGGTCGGCTTCAGCAGCACCCGGTCCGGATAGCGGTGCACGATCCCCTCGACCGGCGAATGGGCCTCGTCGCCGATCGGGTCGCCGGACTCGCCGGGCGCGGCGTCCATCTCAGCCTCCCTGGGCACGAACTGGCGGGCGATGGGGTCGTCTGGGTCGCCGGGCTCGATCAGCGCCGCCATGGCCGAGGTCACCGCCACGGCGTAGCGGGCGGCCACGGCCTGCAGGGCGGGCAGGCGCTCAGGCTCGATCAGGCCGAACTCGGCCAGGGTCTCGGCGCTGCGCGGGGTCTTGGACACGATCATCTCAGAAACCCTCGGCCACCGGCGTCCAGATAACCTGGTCGATGCGCTGGGCGCCGGCCGCCAACATCACCAGCCGCTCAAAGCCCAGCGCAGCCCCGCTGGCCGGCGGCATTGACGCCAGGGCCTCCAGGAACGTCTCGTCGATAGGATAGCGCTCGCCGTAGAGCTGTTCCTTCTCCGCCATCTCCACCTCGAACCGCCGCCGCTGCTCGGCGGGATGGGTCAGCTCGCCGAACGCATTGGCCAGCTCCACGCCGCAGACGTAGAGCTCGAAGCGCTCCGCCACCATCGGGTCGTGCTCGGTGGGGCGCGACAGGGTCGCCTCCGAGATAGGATATTCGTAGAGCACGGTGGGCCGCCCGATCCCCAGCCTCGGCTCCACCTTCTCCACCAGCACCCGGCTGAAGATGTCGGCCCAGGTGTCATCCGGGGCCACGCGGATGCCCACAGCCCGGGCGGCGGCGGCCAGGTCGTCGCGCTCCGGATTGGCCTGCAGGTCGAGCACGGCGTAGCGGTGGAAGGCCTCGGCGACGGTGATCCTGGCGGTCTCGGCGAAGGGGTCGCAGGTCCTGTCCCGGTATGAGATGCGCCTGGAGCCCGCCGTCTCCGCCGCCGTGGCCACCAAGGCCGCGCAGTCGTCCATCAGGGTCTCATAGGGCTCCTCCGCCCGGTACCACTCGATCAAGGTGAACTCCGGATGGTGCAGGGGCCCTCGCTCGCGGTTGCGGAACACCCGGGCGAAATCAACGATCCGCCGCTCACCCGCCGCCAGCAGCTTCTTGCAGGCAAACTCAGGCGAGGTGTGCAGGTACATGCCCGCCCGCTCGCCGGTCAGGCTGACCGCCTCGGTGGCGAAGGCGTGCAGGTGGGCTTCGTTGCCGGGGGAGACCTGCAGGGCCGCGCCTTCCACCTCCAGGAAATCGTGGTCCTCGAACCACCGCCGCAAGGCCCGCTTGATCCGGGTCCGGGCCAGCAGGAACGGCCGGCGGTCGGCGTGGGCCCGCGGGCTCCACCAGGGCGATGGCGACGGTTCGGGCAATAGGGCCATCGGGGTTGGCCGGCGGCGGCTTGGCCGTCGGGCGGGTGAAGACTGGCGATCCGGGCGCTTATCGTATAGTTGCGCTTGACCCGATGATTAGCAGAGTCGCGGCGGAGCCGGAGCACGATGCGATCAGACGGAGGCGTCTGATCGCTGAATCGTGCTCCACGTTCATAAAGCGTAGAGCCTGATTCACGGCTCAGATGGTTCCATCTGACCCGATCAGTCTCTGTCCCGCGAAGGCCTCTAGGAAGAGAATAAGTGAAGGTAGCCGCCAGCTCGCTCCGCAAGGGCGCCGTCGTCGACATGGAGGGCAAGCTCTATGTCGTGCTCAGCGCTGAGAACATCCACCCCGGCAAGGGCACTCCGGTTACCCAACTGAACATGCGCCGCATCTCCGACGGGGTGAAGGTGTCGGAGCGCTACCGCACAACCGAGAGCGTCGAGCGCGCGATCGTGGACGACCGGCCCTACACCTTCCTCTACGAAGACGGCGAGGGGTTCCACTTCATGGACCCGAACACCTACGACCAGCTCGCGGCGTCTCCGGACGTTGTGGGCGAGGCCGCGCCCTACCTCCAGGACGGCATGACCGTGACCCTGTCCACCCACGAGGGCGTGGCCATCGCGCTGGAACTGCCCCGCCTGGCCACCTTCGAGATCGTCGAGACCGAGCCCTCCACCAAGGGCCAGACCGCCTCGTCCTCGTACAAGCCCGCGATCCTCTCCAACGGCCTGCGCACCATGGTCCCGCCCTACATCGCCTCGGGCACGCGGATCGTCATCCTCACCGAGGACGGCTCCTACGTGGAACGCGCGAAGGACTGAGCCCATGAAGGCGGTCGTCGCCCGCGAATTCGGACCGCCCGAGAGCTTCAGCATCGAGGAGGTCCCGCTCCCGCAGCCGGGGCCGAAGCAGGTCAGGGTGAGCGTGCGCGCGGCGGGGATCAGCTTCGTGGACTCCCTGCTGGGCAAGGGCCTCTATCAGGTGAAGCCCGAGCTGCCGTTCACCCCCGGCACCGAGTTCGCCGGCGTCATCACCGCGATGGGCGCGGGCGTCGAGGGGCTGAAGGTCGGCGACCGCGTCTGCGCCGGCGGAATGGCGGGCGGCTTCGCCGAGGAAGCCCTCGCGCCGGCTAGCCGCGCCATCAAGCTGCCCGACAGCATGGATTTCCACGAGGGCTCGATCTTCCGCGTCAGCTACGCCACCGCCTACTATTCGCTGGTCCAGCGCGGCCAGCTGCAGCCGGGCGAGACCCTGCTGGTGCTGGGCGCGGCCGGCGCCACAGGCCTGGCCGCAGTCCAGGTGGGCAAGGCGCTGGGGGCCCGCGTCGTCGCCTCGGCCTCGTCGCCTGAGAAGCGCGCCATGGCCATGTCGGCTGGCGCTGACGCCGCCGTGGAGGCCCGCGCCGACGATTGGCGCGACCAGGTCCGCGCAGCCGCGCCCAAGGGCGTCGACGTGGTGTTCGATCCGGTGGGCGGTGAGGCCATGGAGCCCGCATTCCGCTCCCTGGGCTGGCGCGGCCGCCATCTGATCGTGGGCTTCGTGGGCGGCATCGCCAAGCTGCCCACCAACCTGGCGCTCGTGAAGGGCGCGTCCCTGGTGGGGGTCGACATCCGCCAGTTTGGCCTCAACGAGCCGCAGACCGCCGCGGCCAACATCGCGGCGATCCTGAAGCTGCACGGCGAAGGCAAGCTGAAGCCACCGATCGGCGCGGTCTATCCGTTCGAGCGCTTCGCCGAGGCCATGAACGCGGTCAGCAACAACGAGGTCGTGGGGCGCGTGATTCTGGAGATCGCCGGCGAGGAGGCGCGGATGATCAAGTTCTACTACACCCTGGGGCCGAACCCGATGAAGGTGGTCCTGTGCCTGGAGGAGATGGGCCTGGCCTATGAGCCGATCCCCATCGACCTGCGCGGGGGCGAGCAGCACGAGGACTGGTACCGGGCGATCAATCCCAACGGCAAGGTCCCGGCCATCGTCGATGGCCCGACCACCGTCTTCGACAGCAACGCCATCCTCCTCTACCTCGCCGACAAGACCGGCCTGTGCCTGCCGGAGCCCGACCTGCGCGGCGACATGCTGTCCTGGCTTATGTTCATCGCCTCGGGCGTCGGGCCCTATTCCGGCCAGTCGGCCCACTTCAAGGCCCATGCGCCGCCGCCCCAGGACTACGCCATCGCCCGCTACGATTTCGAGGCGAAGCGCCACTGGGGCATCGTCGATGACCGCCTGGCCGACCGGGCGTTCATGGTCGGCGACAGCTTCACCATCGTCGACATGGCGTTCTGGGGCTGGGCGCGGGTGATCCCGCACCTAATGGGACCGAAGGCGCTTGGCCGCCTGCCGCATGTGGCGCGCCACCTGGAGGCCATCAACGAGCGCCCGGCGGGCCAGCGCGCCCTGGCGATCAAGGACCGCCACGCCTTCAAGACCGGTGACTACGACGCTGCGGAGCGGGTGGCGATGTTCCCCCACCTGGCGACGCTGACATAAATCCCGCCGCGTTCGGTATTGGCCGCGCCCTGACGGGGTTGCTAAGACGGCGGCGTATAGGGACCGGAGACGCCAGCAGGTGAAGTTCGAGATCACGCCGGAGGAGAAGGTCTTCCGCGAGGAGGTCCGCGAGTGGCTGCGCAGCGCCACGCCCAAGGAGGGCCGTCCATCCGAGGGCGTCCGCCATGGACAGGCCATGCGCGAGTATGACCTGGCTTGGCAGCGGACTCAGTACGACGGCGGCTGGGCCGGCATCTCCTGGCCCAAGGAATACGGCGGCCGCGGCGCCTCGCTGGTCGAGCAGCTGATCTGGTTCGAGGAATATGCGCTGGCGCACGCGCCGCGCGTCGGCAGCTGCTTCGTGGGCGTCAATCACGGCGGCCCGACGCTCATCGCGCGCGGCTCAGAGGAGCATAAGTCCTTCCACCTGCCGAAGATCCTCAAGGGCGAGGTGGTCTGGTGCCAGGGGTTCTCCGAACCCGGCTCCGGCTCCGACCTGGCGTCCCTGCGGACCAAGGCGGTGCTCGACGGCGACCACCTGGTGGTCAACGGCTCGAAGATCTGGACCAGCTACGCCCAGGTGGCCGACTACCAGGAGCTGCTGGTGCGCACCGACGACACCGGCAAGAAGCAGGAAGGCATCACCTGGGTCATCTGCGACATGAAGACCCCGGGCGTCGAGGTCCGGCCGATCCTGACCATGACCGGGCCCAAGGACTCCCACTTCTGCCAGTGCTTCTACACCGACGTGCGCATCCCGCTGTCGAATGTGGTGGGCGGCGTGGGCAACGGCTGGGACACCGCCAACGCCACCCTGGGTTTCGAGCGTGGCACCGCCTTCATCGCCGAGCAGATCCACTTCGCCGAGGTGATCGAGGAGCTGCTGGCGATCGCCCGCAAGCGCCGCTCGGCGGACGGTACGCGCACGGCGCTGGAGGAGGGCGACTTCCAGCAGCGCCTGGCCATGTCGCGGGCGGAGTTCTCGGCCATGCGGGCCATGGCGTACTCAACCATCTCGCGCCTGGCGGGCGGCGCCCAGCCGGGGCCCGAGGGCTCGCTCGTTCGGCTGTTCTTCTCCGAAGCGGCCCAGCGCTTGCGCCGCCTGGCGGTGGATATCCTAGGCTCCGACGGCCTGGAGCTGTCCGAAGACGAGGGCTGGACCCGCAGCTACCTGCGCTCCTTTTCCATGACCATCAGCGCCGGCACCGCCGA
>CANJKG010000084.1 GCA_947474775.1 Caulobacteraceae bacterium
AGCGATCAGTTTGGACGCGACGCCCGCCTCCTCCGCCCGAGCCTTCAGAAGCACCTTGAGCAGCTCCACAACGGCGCCGGCCGCCGGCGAGGCGTTGGTCCGGCTGCGTTCGATCACCGGGGCGTAGGCTTCCGGATCCTTCAGGGCCTCGCGCACCGCCGACAGAAGGTCGGGACCGAACCGCGAGCCCGAGAAGCCCTTGGGCACCGAGCGAAGGCGGTCGAGGGCCTCGGCATCCGTCGGCGCCTGGGTGGCGAGCTCATCGATCGCCTCGTCCTTCAGGATGCGCCCGCGCGGCTGGTCGCGACTCTGGGCGGTTCGCTCGCGCCAGGCCGCGACCGCGCGATAGATCGCCAGGTACTTGGCGGTGTGCTTGCGCGGCCTCAGGCGCTTCCAGGCGTTTTCCGGCTCAACGTCATACACCGCCGGATCGGTCAGGCCGGACATCTCGTCGGTGACCCAGCCCAGCCGCCCCTCGGCCTCCAGGCGCTGGCGCAGCATCGGATAGAGCTTGGCCAGGTGGGTCACATCGGCCAGCGCATAGGTGAGCTGGTTGTCCGACAGCGGCCTGCGCGACCAGTCCGTGAAGCGCGAGCTCTTATCCAACTCGATCTTCAGCAACTGGCGCACCAGGGCGTCATAGGCGATCTGCTCGCCGAAACCCGCCGCCATGCCGGCGATCTGGGTGTCGAACAGCGGCCGGGGCATGGCCTTCAGGTTATTGAAAATCTCCACGTCCTGCCGGGCGGCGTGGAACACCTTGAGGATGGATTCGTCGCGCATCACTGCCAGGAACGGCTCCAGGTCCATCCCGTCGGCCAGGGGATCGATCACGGCTTCGCAGCCGTCGGCGGCGGCCTGGATGAGGCACAGCTTGGGCCAGTACGTCGTCTCGCGCATGAACTCGGTGTCCACGGCTACGAACGGCTGGCCTTTGAGCTTGTCGCAAAACACCGCGAGTTCGGCGGTGGTCGTAATCGGAGTCATCGACTAGCTATAGCGCCGCGCGGGCGCGAGTCTGCAAGTCCGTGTTGCGCGCAGGCGTCAGATTCTTGAGGCATATCGATGACTGAACGGCCCAACGGCCTGACCTACGCCCAGGCCGGCGTCGATATCGACGCCGGGAACGCCCTGGTAGAGCGCATCAAGCCGCTGGCCAAGGCCACCCGCCGGCCTGGCGCTGAAGCCTCCCTGGGCGGGTTCGGCGCCCTCTTCGACCTCAAGGCGGCCGGCTACGACGACCCGCTGCTGGTCACCACGACCGACGGTGTCGGCACCAAGCTGAAAGTGGCCATCGAGACCGGCATCCACGACACCGTCGGGATCGACCTGGTGGCCATGTGCGTCAACGACCTGCTGGCCCAGGGCGCCGAGCCCTTGATGTTCCTGGACTACTTCGCCACCGGCAAGCTGGACGTGGACGCCGCCGCCACCGTGGTCACCGGAATCGCCGAGGGCTGCCGACAGGCCGGCTGCGCCCTGGTGGGCGGCGAGACCGCCGAGATGCCGGGCATGTACGCCGACGGCGACTACGACATGGCCGGATTCTGCGTGGGCGCCGTGGACCGCGCCGGCGTCCTTCCCCGGCTGGGGGACCAGAAACCGGGCGACCTGCTGGTGGCTCTGGGCTCGTCGGGCCCGCACTCCAACGGCTATTCCCTGGTCCGCCGCATCGTCGAGCACTCCGGCCTGGCCTGGGACGCGCCCGCCCCCTTCGAAGCCGGCAAGACCCTGGCCCAGGCCCTGCTCGCGCCCACCCGGATCTACATCAAGACCGTCCTGCCCCACATCAAGGCCGGCCGCATCTCGGGTCTGGCCCACATCACCGGCGGCGGGCTGATCGAGAACCCGCCGCGCGCGATCGCGCAGGGCCTGGTCCCCCGCTTTGACTGGAACGCGTGGGTCCTGCCGCCGGTGTTCCAGTGGCTGCAGCAGGTGGGCGGCGTGGCCGACAACGAACTACGCCGCACCTTCAACTGCGGCGTGGGCCTGATGCTGATCGTCGATCCGCGCGACCTGGCCGAAGTGCTCGAAGGCCTGGCGCGGGATGGCGAGGACGTCTGGGTGTGCGGGGAGTTGGCGGCGGGCTAGTCGCCAGCGCTTCGTCGATGAAGGGATGCTCATTTGGCTGACCCGAGCGACATCAAGAACTGGCGCAGACTGGACGGCCGCATCACGACCTCTGGCCAGCCGACCGAAGCGCAACTCGAGGCCATCCAGAAACTCGGTGTAAGCCATGTGATCAACCTGGCTCTACACACCCATCCGGAAGCGCTTCCAGACGAAGCCTTGAGCGTGACAAAGCTCGGCATGACCTACACCCACATACCGGTGGCGTTCGACCAACCTACCCAAGGCGATTTCGAACGTTTCTGCGCCGCCATGGCGGAGATCGGAGGCTCGTCGGTCCACGTCCATTGCATAATCAACGCGCGCGTCTCGGCGTTCTTCTACCGGTATCGGCGCGACGTGATGGGCCTGGATGAAGCCGAAGTCCGGGCCGCTATGGAGTCGCTATGGCGGCCCGGCGGCGTCTGGGCGGAATTCATCGGGGACACGGCGGCGATCGAGCTACCGCACCGGCCTCCCCGCGACGCCTCCGACGATGGGGCCTCGGCCTAAGTCCCGTAACCCGCTGGCAGGTCGTCGTCCTTCATCAGCTCTTCCTTGCTGATCTTCTTGTCCTTCACCGTGGCCTTCTCGATGATCAGGTCGACGACCTTGTCCTCGAAGATCGGGGCCCGCAGCTGCGCCTGGGCGTTGGTGTTCTGGCGGATGAGGTCGAAGATCTGCTGGGCCTGCTCGCCGTAGCGCAGGGCTTCCTGTCGCATGGCCTCGGTCAGTTCCTGGTCGCTCACCGCCACCTTGTTGGCCCGGCCGATCTCGGCCAGCACCAGGCCCAGCCGCACGCGGCGCTCGGCGATCTTGCGGTATTCGGTCTGCAGCTGCTCGTCGGTCTTGTCGGCGTCCTCGGGCGGCAGGCCCTCGGTTTCCTTGTCGCGCTGCACCTGGGACCAGATGCTGGCGAACTCCGCCTCCACCATCTTCGGCGGCAGCGGGAAGTCGTGCTTGCTGTCCAGTTGATCCAGCAGGGCCCGCTTCAGCTTGAAGCGCACCGCGCCCGCGTACTGCTGCTGCAGATTGGCGGTGATCAGCTCCTGGAGCTTCTCCAGGCTCTCCACGCCCAGCCGGGTGGCCAGGGCGTCGTCGGCCGCGGAGTCCACCGGCGCCTTGACCTCCTTGACCTTCACCTCGAACTCGGCGGCTTTCCCCTTCAGGCTCTCGGCGTGATAGTCGGCCGGGAAGTCCACTTTCACAACGGTTTCGGCGCCTGGTTTGGCGCCCACCAGTTGTTCCTCGAAGCCGGGGATGAACTGGCCGGAACCCAGCACCAGTTCGGCGTCCGTGGCCGCGCCGCCCTCGAAGGCCACGCCGTCGATCTTGCCCAGGAAGTCGATGACGACCATGTCGCCGTCCTTGGCCTTCACGGTCTTGCCGGTGCGCGGCTCATAGGTGCGGTTCTGCTTGGCGAGTTCGCCAAGGGCCTCGTCCACGTCGGCCTTGGTGGGGGTGTAGACCGGCCGGCTCAGCTTCAGGGTCGCCGGATCCACCGGCTCGAACTCCGGCATCACGTCGAGCGCGATCTCGTAGGACAGGTCGGCCTTGCCCTCCAGCACCTGCTGCATGTCGCCGTCCGGCTTCAGGTCCGGCTCGCCGGCGGGGCGCAGGTTGTTGTCGCTCAACACCTTCTGGGTGCTTTCGGACAGAGTCTGCTCAAGCACCTCGCTCATCAGCGCCTTGCCATAGAGGCGGCGCACATGGGCCGGCGGCACCTTGCCAGGGCGGAATCCCTTGATGTTGAGAGTCGGCGTGATCTCGGCGATCCGGGCTTCCAGCTTTTGCGTCAGGTCGGCCGCCGGGACGGTGACTCCGAACACGCGGCTCAGGCCTTCACCAGATTTATCAACGATCTGCATCGACATTCTGTTCTTCCAGGCCACTGCGGCAGGGCGCGCTTCGGCCATTTTCGCATGCGAATGGACGCCGCCGAAGGGGCCGGCGGCGAGCGGGCGCCCTTATGTCATGCTGCGCAGGCCGGTCCAAGCCCGAAAGGAAGGCGACCCTTCCCCCGCCCTTCGGCCGGCTGAATACATACCATCATTCACCGAATATGGTATTGATATGAGGTCATCCGTACTCTAGCCAGCGAGCTCCGCTGGAGGGACTCATGGCGACCTAATCTCTTTTCAACGATTACCGCCGACCAGGCCGCCGCGATCGGCGCGGGCGACACCCTGACCATCGACCAGGGAACCGGCTTCACCTCCACGGTCCTGTTCACATCCACACCCACGCTTCCGACCGCGATTTCCGTGACCGCAGGGAGCCGAACCGTAGTGTTCGGCCCGGGCCTCACCTCGGCGGCCAGGAATTTTCCAGACGGCGGCCAACTGTTCGTCGGTACGTCTGGCAACGATGGGCCCGTTACCTATGGCTCGGGCAGCGACGCCATGTTCGGCGGGGCCGGCGATGATAGCCTGTCGGCCGGCGCCGGTTCCAACGTCCTACAGGGCAACCAGGGGAACGACGAGCTCACCGGCGGCGCGGGAATCGATAACGTCTACGGCGGCGCCGACAACGATCGGATATTCCTAGGCGCCAGCGCCGCGGGCGGCTTCGCCAACTTCGGCCAGGGCAACCGGGGCGACGACACGGTCAACGGCTCGACGACCGACAACGACATTCTGCTCGGCGGCCAGGGCAATGACCTGATTGGGGCGACGGCCTATTCCACCGCCGGTGGCGGGACGATCAGCCTCCCCAGTGGTGGTGGAAATGACTTCCTGAACGGAAATCTCGGCAACGACACCATTATCGGGGGAACCGGCAACGACACCATTCTCGGTGAGGGCGGCGACGACTTCATCATCGGCAACTTCGCGCGCCTCACCAACCCCAGCGGCCGCGACACCATCGACGGCGGTGACGGAAACGACACCGTGAATGGCGCCGGTAGCGACACCATCATCCTGGGCGAAGGCAATGACATCGGCGGCGCGAACGGCCTCGGCGCGGCCACCGATAGTCTCACGGTCGACGGTGGCGTCGGCAACGATATTCTCCTCGGTGGGAGGGGCGCAGATTCCCTGGTGGGCGGCGACGGCCTCGACGTTCTCGACGGCTACGCCGGGGCAGACACAATGTCAGGCGGCGCTGGGACGGACATATTCGCGTTCGTCTCCGGCGACTCGCCACTGACCAACCCGGACGTGGTCACCGACTGGGCCGTCGGCGACGTCCTGCTCTTCCTGAACGCGCGCTCGAATGGCACAGGCATCGCAGGTACCGCCGCCAACTATGTGGAAACCACGGCGACCAGCTTCACCGCCGCCGTCGGTCTGGCCAACACCCAGATCGCGGGTGGGGTGGTGAACTACCTGGGCGTGGAGGTCGGCGCGGACGTATATGTCTTCGCGGACAGTAGCCTCAACGACGGCTCGGCGGACAGTGCGGTGAGGCTGATCGGCAGGAGCCTCGCGGACATCGCCTTCTCGAACTTCGTTACGTAGCCTGTCCGATCAACAGCCGGACCCGTCCTGCCGGGGCAATGGTGCGGATGAGAGGACTCGAACCTCCACGCCTTGCGGCGCTGGAACCTAAATCCAGTGCGTCTACCAGTTCCGCCACATCCGCATAGGCCCGAGCGCCTCATAGGTCAGAAGCCGGCGCCCGTAAACGCCGGGTCGTGACAGCCGGCCTTGACCAGGGCAGAAGGCGTCCATGCCCGCCGGCGTCCTCTTCGTCCATAACAACTTCCCGGCCCAGTTTCGCCATCTCGCCGAGGCCCTGGTCGCGCGTGGCGTGCCATGCCGCGCGATCGGCATGGCGACGGCGCCGGGGCTCCAGGGCGTACGGATCGGCCGCTACGACCTGCCGCGGGGCTCCACGCCGGACATCGCCCCGCTCGCCACCCGCGCGGAGGCCGACCTCATCCGAGCGCGGATGGCGCTGGAGAGCGCGCGGGCCTTCAAGGTCGAGGGGTTCGAGCCCGCCGTCATCGTCGGCCATCCCGGCTGGGGCGAAACCGTCCTGCTGGACAACGCCTTTCCGAACGCCAAGCAGGTGCTTTTCGCGGAGTTCTTCTACCACGGGCGCGGCCTCGACATCGGCTTCGATACCGAATTCGGGCGCCTCACGGACCTCGCCGTCCTGCAGGGCAAGGCGAAGAATGCGATAGGCGCCCTGGCGCTCACCGACGCCGACGCCATCGTCGCCCCTACCCGCTTCCAGGCCTCGGTGCTGCCCCCGGTCTTCCATCCGCGCGTGCGGATCATCCACGAGGGCGTCGATGTCGACGCCATCCGCCCCGGGCCGGCGGAGCCCTTTGTCCTCGATGACGGCCGGGTGATCGCGCCCGGCACGCCGGTGATCACCCACGTCAACAATCAGATGGAGGCGCTCAGGGGTCTGCACATCTTCGCCCGCGCCCTGCCCCGTCTGCTGGCCGAGGTCCCGGACGCCCAGGTGCTCATCTGGGGCCAGGAGCAGACCCGCGGTTACGGCGGGGAGGCCCCCGACGGCAAGACCTGGAAGCAGGTCATTTTCGAGCCCCTGGAGGGCCGCCTGGACCTCAGCCGGATCCATTTCCTCGGCCGCACGCCCCACGAGCGGATGCTCGCCGGGCTGCGACTCTCCACGGCCCACGTCTACTATACCTATCCCTTCGTACTCTCCTGGTCCCTGTCCGAGGCCATGGCCTCGGGTTGCTACGTGATCGGCTCCGACACCGCCCCGGTGCGCGATGCGATCAAGGACGGGGTCAACGGCCGCCTGCTGTCTTTCTTCGACGTGGACGCCCTATCGGCAGCCATGATCCAGGCCTGCCGTGATCCCGCCGCCAGCGTCGCCATGCGCGCGGCGGCCCGCGAGACCGCCGTGGCGATGTTCAACCGGAACAAGGGCCTCGCCGCCTGGCTGGCCCTGCTGGCCGAGATGGGGCTGGAGATTCCCGGCAACTCGCAACCCGATCGGTTCGAGTTCTAGCCGCAGCGGATTTCCCTGATTATCCCGGTGTCGGCATCGAAGAAGAAGTTCAGCCGCTTCGGATCGAAATCCATGGTCACCGGGCAGCTGGTGCAAGCCACCCGCTGCAGCCCCGGGTCCACCGGCACAGGGATCTCCGAACGCGGTCGTCCGACCAGGCGCTGCAGGGCCGCAGCGCCGCACCGATCGGGCTCCGGCGGGGGGGCGACGGGCGGCGGCGGTGGAAGCGGCGATGTGGTCGGCGGCGGCGCGAGGGGCTCGCTGTCCGAGGAGCATCCCGCCAGCAGGACCGCCAGGGCCAGTGCGCGCCAGATCGGCTTCATGCCTGCTTCTCCCAGCCCCGCGGCTGCTGCTTCCAGTAGGAAACCGGCAGGCCCCTGCCCTTCAGCTCGCTCCACTGGGCGCGGGCCACGGCCAGCTGCGCCTCATCCCCCCCGTCGAACAGCACCACGCAACGGACATAGCCGGAGAGCTCACCGGCCTCCGCGCCATCCACAAGGAACAAGGCGTCAGCGCCGTTGGGGTTGTCCAGGCCCGTGGTGAGCAGGATCGGCTGGCGCGCCGCGGCCGGATCATCGGCCGGCCCGTGCGGCAGGAAGCTGTCATCACGATAGGTCCAGAGCCAGTCGTCGAGGCGGTCGACCCGGGCCGGCTCGCGGGCCCGCACCAGCGCACGCCAGCCGCGCCCCAGGGTCTTCTCCAACAGTTCCGGCAACGCCTGGTCGGTCCCGGTTCGCTCCAGGTGGTAGAACCAGACCTCGCACGGCGCCTGCGACATCAGCCCTCGTACTTCTCCGCCACCATCCGGTTGAGCAGGCGCACGCCGTAGCCCGTGGCGCCCTCAGGGATCGTGGGCACGGCGGACGGCTTCTTCCAGGCGGTGGAGGCGATATCCAGGTGCGCCCAGGGCAGGTTGTTGACGAACCGCTGGATGAACAGGGCCGCGGTGATCGAGCCGCCGGGACGCGGCCCGGTGTTCTTCATATCGGCGATCATCGAGTCGATGTTCTTGTCGTACTGCGACGGCATGGGCATTCGCCACAGGGGCTCGCCCTCGGTGGCAGAGGCGGCAAGCAGGTTGGTCGACAGCTCGTCGTTGTTGGAGAACAGGCCGGCGTAATCCAGGCCCAGGCTGATGATGATCGCCCCGGTGAGGGTGGCCAGGTCGACCATGAACTTCGGCTTGAAGCGGTCCTGGCAGTACCAGAGTGCGTCGGCCAGCACGAGGCGGCCCTCGGCGTCGGTGTTGATCACCTCGATGGTCTGGCCGGACATCGAGGTCACCACGTCGCCCGGACGCTGGGCGTTGCCGTCGGGCATATTCTCCACCAGGCCCAGGATGCCCACCACATTGGCCTTGGCCTTGCGGCCCGCCAGCACGTGCATGAGGCCGGCCACGGCGGCCGCGCCCCCCATGTCCCACTTCATGTCCTCCATGCCCTCGGCGGCCTTGATGGAGATGCCGCCGGTGTCGAAGCAGACCCCCTTGCCGACGAAGGCGATGGGCTGTGCGGCCGCATCGGCGGCGCCGTTCCAGCGGATCACCACCAGCTGGCTCTCGCGCACACTGCCCTGGCCCACGCCCAGCAGCGAGCCCATGCCGAGCTTGGCCATCTCCGGTTCGCCCAGGATCTCCACCTCCAGCCCCAGGCTCTCCAGCGCCTTGACCCGGCGGGCGAACTCGACCGGGTAGAGGATGTTGGCGGGCTCAGAGACCAGATCGCGCGAGAAGCTCACCGCATCCGCCAGGGCCGCCAGCGGCGGGAACGCCGCCAGCGCCGCGTCCGGGCTGTCGGCGACCACCTGGGTCTTGACGATGGAGGGCTTCTTCTCCGCCGGCTCCTTGGTCCGGTACTTGTCGAACCGGTAGGCCGCCAGGCGCACGCCCAGCGCCGCCCGGGTTGCGAAATCCGCGTCCGCCGTCGGCAGCTCAATCCGCAGGGCCTCAAGCCCCGAGGTCTTGACCGCGTGATACGCATTTGCAGCCGCGTGCTCCGCGCCCAGCAGGTCGAAGCCCTCGGCCTTGCCCGCACCCACCAGCACCAGGCGGGCGGCGTCCACGCCTTGTGGGGCCGGGATATCCAGCGTCTGACCCTTCGCTCCCGTGAACCGGCTGGCCGCGGCGGCCTGTCCGGCCGGGCCCGCTATCTCCGCACCCTCAAGCACGACCCGGGCCAGCGCCGCCTTCTCCGGCGAGGCGGCGGCCTGGGCGACGAACTCGATCTCCATACGCAATCTCCAAAGCCCTCGTGCGCCTGACGCGCGGACCCGCGGCGGTTGTCTGGCGGGGCGACGCATGATTTAGAACAGGACCGCGGCCGGGGCGCGCCAAATCTCCGGGTGAGCCGTATTTTGCCATGCGCCTGATCGACCGCTATCTGCTCCGCCAGCTTCTCGGCCCCGTGGCGCTCGCCACGGCCGCGCTGACCGGCGTCGCCCTGCTCAGCCAGAGCCTGTCGGCCCTGGAGTTGATCGTGAACCAGCGGCAGAGCGCGGGCGTGTTCCTCAAGGTCACGCTGCTGGCCATGCCGCAGCTCATCGACATGGTGCTGCCGATCGCGGTCTTCGTGGCCGCGCTGGTGGCGCTCAACCGGCTGCACGTCGAGCAGGAGATCGTGGTCTGCTTCGCTGGCGGCATGAGTCGCTCCCGGGTGATCGCGCCGGCAATGCGGCTGGCCTGCACCATCGCGTTTGTCGCCTTGGTGATGAACCTGTTCGTCCAGCCAGCGGCCTACCGCGAGATGCGGCAGGAGCTGTTCCGGGTGCGTGCCGACCTGGCCTCCACACTGGTCCGCGAGGGCGAGTTCCGCGAGCCCGTGCCTGGCCTGACCGTCTACGCCCAGTCGGTGGATGGCGCGGGCAACCTGCGCAACCTGTTCATTTACCAGACCAAGGACGACGGCTCGGTCGCCACCTACACCGCCGACGAGGGCCATGTGGCGCGCCAGCTCGGCCGCCCGGTGCTGATCATGCGCAAGGGCTCGAACCAGGAGTTCTCCCGCGAAGGGGTGCTGAACTTCCTTACCTTCGACGAGTACGTTTTCGACCTCGCGGAGCTTACCGACAGCGGCGCGCTCATCCACTACAAGCCAGCCGACCGCTATCTGCACGAGCTGTTCTTCCCCGACCTGCAGCAGGACTGGGAGCGCCGCAACCGGCTGGACCTGCTGGCCGAAGGGCACGCGCGCCTGTCCACGCCGCTCTACAACATCGCCTTCATGGCCATGGCGCTCGCCGCGATCATCGGCGGCGGCTTCTCCCGGCTGGGATACGGCGACCGTATCGCCTTCATGGGCGCGGCCGCCGCGATGGTGCGGATCGTTGGCTTCATCGTCCAGGCGGCCTGCGAGGAGACCGCCTGGCTGAACGTCCTGCAGTATGCGGTTCCGCTCGCGGCCACGGCCGTGGCCCTGCGAGCGGTGTTCCGCCAGCCCGTGAGCAAGCCTTCACGCCCGAGGCGCCGTCCAGGCCGCCTGGCCATGACCACATGAACGGGACCGCCCAATGATCGGGACGGGGCGTCTTGAACGCTATGTACTGCAGCGCAACCTCGCCGGGGTCGGGGCGGCGCTAGCGGTCATTTCTGCGGTTATCCTGCTGATCCAATTCGTGGACCTATCGCGGACGGTCGGCGTCCGCGCCGAGGTGAGCATCGGCGAGATCTTCGAGCTTACCCTGCTGCAGGCGCCCTCGGTGATCCAGGTGCTGCTGCCCTTCGTGTTCCTGTTCGGCGGGATCGGCGCCTTCGTAAACCTGAACCGCCGCAGCGAGCTGGTGGCCATGCGCGCGGCCGGCGTCTCGGCGTGGCGCTTCATCCTGCCGTCCGCGGCGGCGGCCTTTGTGCTGGGGGTGGTGGCCATCGCCGCGCTCAATCCGCTGGCCTCGATGATGAACAGCCGCTTCGAACTGCGCCGCGCCCAGCTGATGGAGAACTATCTCGGCGACACGCCCAAGGACGTCTGGCTGCGCCAGGGCGACGCGCGCGACCAGATCGTGATCCACGCCAAGACCCGAGACACCGTGGCCGGCGTGGTGCGCCTGCGCGGGGTGTCTCTGTTCATCTATCAGAAGAACGCCAAGGGCCTTCTGGAATTCAAGCGACGGCTGGAAGCCACGGAAGCTCGCCTGATGCCCGGCTTCTGGCAGCTGCGCGACGTCCGGGAGGCCGCCGTGGGCAAGAGTTCGGTGCGCTCCGAAAGCCTGTCGATACGCTCTCCTCTCGACACCGAGGCCGCCATGGAGAGTTTCTCCAACCCCGAGGCCATCGGCTTCTGGCGGCTGCCGTCGGCCATCCGCCTCACCGAGCAGGCCGGCTTCTCTGGCGACGGCTACCGGCTGCGGTTCCACCAGCTGCTGGCGACGCCAATGCTGTTCACGGCCATGTCGATCCTGGCGGCCGCCTTCTCCCTGCGGCTGGCCCGGCTGGGCGGCCTCGCAGGTCTCGCCGGCGCCGGGGTGGCGCTGGGCTTCATCATGTTCTTCTTCAACCAGTTCTCGGGCGCGCTGGCCAAGGCCGACATCATCCCGCTGTTCGCCGCCGCCTGGTCGCCGGCCCTGGTGGCGTTGCTCTCAGGCCTCGCCCTGCTTGTTTATACCGAAGACGGTTGAATCCTTGGCCTGCCCGTCTATGCATCGGCCCCGAGTGCGTCGCCCGGCCGGAAGGAATATCCAAGCGTCATGAATCCGCGTCGGCGCACCTCCCCGGCCGCAACCAGGCGCGCCCTGATGACTGGCGTCGCCCTGGCCGTCGTCTGGTCCGGATTAGCCCTTGCCCAGCCCGCCCAGCGGGCGGCGGTTGCCGCCGCGCCGGCCTCGCGCGATGGCCTTGACCAGGGAGAGCTCTACCTCGAGGCCGACACAGTGAGCCGGGACGACAAGTCCGGGATGACCCGCGCCGAAGGCTCCGTCGAGGTCCGTTACGAACGCCGCACCCTGCGCGCCGACCGCCTGGTCTATGAGGAAGCCGCCGGCGTCATCCGCGCCTATGGCCACGTCCAGATCATCAACCCCGACGGCAGCGCCGAGTTCGCCGACCAGTTCACCCTCGACGACAAGATGAAGGCCGGCGTTGCCCTGGGCTTCTCCGCCCGTCTGTCCGAGAAC
>CANJKG010000085.1 GCA_947474775.1 Caulobacteraceae bacterium
CTTCTCGAAGCCGGCCAGCGCGCCCAGCTCGGCGGTCTTGCGCTTGATGTAGGAGTGGCCGGTCTTCCAGTAGACGGTGTTGGCGCCATTGGCCTTCAGCACCTCGTCGGTGGCGAACAGGCCGGTGGACTTCACGTCCACCACGAAGGTGGCGTCCTTGTGCAGGCCGGACAGGTCGCGGGCCAGCATCAGGCCGATCTTGTCGGCGAAGATCTCCTCGCCCTCGTCGTCCACCACCCCGCAGCGGTCGCCGTCGCCGTCGAAGCCCAGGGCGATGTCGGCGTCGAACTCGCGCACGGCCTTGGCCATGGCGTGCAGCATGACGCTGTCCTCGGGGTTGGGATTGTACTTGGGGAAGGTCCAGTCGAGCTGGCAGTCCATCTCGATCACCACGGCCACGCCCATGCGGCGGAGCGCCTCCGGGGCGAAGTGGCCGGCGGTGCCGTTGCCGCAGGCGGCGATCACCTTCAGCGGGCGGGTGATATTGGCGCGGGAGGCCGCGTCGGCGATGTAGCGCTCGGCCACGCCGGCGACGTGGGCCAGCGAGCCGCCGGGGCGCTCTTTCCAGGTCCCGGAGAGCACGATCTCCTTCAGCCGGCCCATCTCGTCGGGGCCGAAGGTCAGCGGACGCTGGGCGCCCATCTTCACGCCGGTCCAGCCGTTCTCGTTGTGGCTGGCGGTGACCATGGCCACGCACGGCGCATCCAGGTCGAACTGGGCGAAATAGGCCATGGGCGAAGTGGCCAGGCCGATGTCCACCACCTCGCAGCCGGCGGCGATGAGGCCCAGCGTCAGGGCCTGCTTGATGGACAGGGAATAGGAGCGGTAGTCGTGGCCGACCACGATCCGCTTCTGGCCAAGCTCGTGGATGTAGGTGCCGAGACCCAGGCCCAGGGCCTGCACGCCCAGCAGGTTGATCTCCGGCCCGAACAGCCAACGCGCGTCGTATTCCCGGAACCCTGTGGCCTTCACCAGGGGGCCGTTCTCGTAGTCGTAGGTGTTGGAGACCAGATCGGCGCGGGGGGTGGGAAGCATCGGAACTCCGGGGACGGTTTGGCGCGAACTATCTACGCGAGCGAGGGCCTATCGACCACTGAACGCTGAAAACTTCGTGTCGTCCGGAATGCGCGAGCGCCAGCTCCTCCCCCGAGGGGAGGAACTAGGCGGAGCTTCGCCAGGGGGTGGCGGCGTCGTCCGCGCCTGCCCTCTCCGCGGCCTCTCCCTCTCCGCTTTGCGCAGGGAGAGGGAGGTTCAGGGCGACGCAGAGGCGGGCGATGCAGGCTTCGATGGGCTGGTCGGCGAAGTCGTCGGCGACGGCTTCGTGGTCGAGGCGGTCGGACAGTTCGGCTTCCAGTTCCGCGGCGTCGTCGGTCCCGTAGTCGTGTTCGTCCCAGATCAGCCGTTCGACGGCGGCCTGGACCTGGGCCTTGCGCGTCTTGATGCGGACGTCGTCCTCGCGGCGGTCTTCTGTGGAAGCCTCGCGCTCGGCGCGCTGGCGTTCGCGTTCCTGGCGCTGCTCCAGGGCCATGGTCTGGCGCACGGTGCGCATCACCCGGTGCATGGCGAGCGCCGCGCGGGCGGCGACGTCGGTGTCCTCAGCGGCCAGCTGGCGGTCCACCAGGTCGCGCGCCGACTTCAGGCCGAGCTCGGCCATCTCGGCGAAGATGAGCCTGTGGCGTTCGGCCATTTCCGCGGGGAGGGACATGAACAAAACAAGAACAAACAATCAAGCCGGAGTCAAGTTTTTTGCGGTGTTTTTCGTCCGGCGGGGATGAGGCCTGGGGGCGGACCTTCCTCAAGGACGCGCTGGCGCGCGCCGCTGCGCGGCCGGGGTCCTTGACCAAGCTCCGCCCCCAGGCCGACGGGCTGCCATGGACTTAAGAGGAGGTGGGTCCGCGAGATGCGGATGCACGCTCGAAAAGACTGGCTCCGACCCATTGCGGACCATTCCGAGAATGTGAACAGTCGTCGGCCGGGGCGGAGCAATGCAGTTCATAGAATCGTCTGTTTTCGGGGTGCGGGCCGCGCGGCTCACGTTTTCGAGCGGTGACCAGGCACGAGTCACGCTCTTCCCGATGGTGCATGTCGGCGAGCCGGAGTTTTACCGGGCTACGTATGAGGACGCGTTGAACCACGACGTCATCCTTTGGGAAGGCGTGCGTTCGCCGATTGTGACGCGGATCACCCGGTCCTATCGATGGCTACTTAGGTCGAGGGCTATGACCGGACTGGTTTTGCAGCCGAAGATACCGTCCGAAGCCGGGAAAGCGCGGCTGGTTCACGCTGATCTCACGGCAGAAGAGTTCGAAATCGAGTGGAAGCGGGTTCCGATGTGGTTGCGTCTGGCGGTCTACGCCCTCGCTCCGCTCGTGGGCCTTCACCGCCGATGGCTCTCCAATAGGCCAAAACTGGCGAAGGGCATGAACTGTGAAGACCAGCCCTCGTTCGCCGAACTATTGGCGGTCGCGCCGGAAACAGGAGCGCTGACCCAAGCTATCCTGCACGCTCGCGACAAACGCCTTCTGGAGCGCTTAGGCGCGGAGTTGGACGCTCCCGAGGAGCAGACCAAGACAATAGCTGTAGTCTACGGCGCGGCCCACATGCGAGCGGTTGTCAGAGAACTCACTGCCAGGAGACGCTTCTCCCCCGTTGGAGCGGAATGGCGCCTCCTTATGACGAACGGTGGCTAACCATCATTGCGGAGCCTCGACCGGTCCGTTTCCAGGCTCGCCGGAGCAGTCGTTCCCTCCGTCGCGCGATCCGGCTGCCGTGGGGAAGCAGCCCCGCCATCGCCCTGTCGGGGATGACAACAGGCGCTACATCACCCCGGCGCGCAACAGGTCGTGGACATGGAGGATGCCCACCGGACGGCCGGCGTCGACGACGAACAGGACGGTGACGGCGGGCGGCGGGTCGCTCATCAGGGCCAGGGCTTCGGAAGCCAGCATGGCGGGCGGGACGGTCTTCTTCGGGCCGGGCGTCATCACGTCGCCGGCGCGGCGGTCGAGCAGGCCGTCGATGTGCCGGCGCAGGTCGCCGTCGGTGATGACGCCGGCCAGGCGGCCCTCGGCGTCGACCACGCCCAGGATTCCCCAGCGTTTCTCGGTCATCACCAGCAGGGCCTGCTGCATCGGCGTGTCGGCGGCCACCAGGGGGAGCTCGTCCGCGCCGTGCATCAGGTCGGCCACGGTGCGCAGCATGGCGCCCAGCTTGCCGCCGGGATGGAACACCCGGAAGTCGGCGGCCTTGAAGCCGCGCCGCTCCAGCAGGGCCACGGCGAGCGCATCGCCCAGGGCCATCTGCAGGGTGGTGGAGGTGGTGGGCGCGTTGAGCCCGTCGGCGGCCTCCGGCGCGTCCGGCAGGCGCAGGACCACGTCGGCGGCGGCGCCCAGGGCGCTGTCGGGCGCCGTGGTCATGGCGATCAGCGGGATGGCGAAGCGCCTGGCGTAGGCGATCACGTCGGCCAGCTCGCGGCTCTCGCCGGTCTTGGACAGGGCCAGGATCACGTCGCCGGGGCCGATCATGCCCAGGTCGCCGTGGGCGGCCTCGGCGCCGTGGACGAAGATGGCCGGGGCGCCCGTGGAGGCCAGGGTGGCGGCGATCTTGCGCGCCACGTGGCCGGACTTTCCGACCCCGGTGCAGACGCAGCGTCCGGTGGCGGCGAACAGGGCGTCCACGGCGGCGGTGAAGCTCAAGTCGAGGCCGGCGCCCAGCTGGGCGAGACCCTCGGCCTCGGCGGCCAGCACCCGGCGGCCCACGGCGATGGCGTCGAACTCGCTCATTTGGTGGGGGCGATCGCCTGGGACTGGAGGTTGCGCACCGCCTCCCGCGCCTGGTTGAGCCGGCGCTCGGAGGCCTCGGTCTCGCGCTGCATGGCCGCCTGCATGGCGGGCGAGCGCTGAACGGGCTCGTGGCCGAACGGCGGGGGCGAACGGTCGCCCAGGCCCTGCGGCCAGACGAGCGCCAGGGCGATCACCGCGGCAGTCAGGAGTCCGAGTATCGGCAGGTAGAGCCGGTCAAGCATGGCGCAGCTATAGCCGGTGAGTTGGGTGATCAATCATATCTTTCTCGATCGTCATGGCCGGGCTTGTCCCGGCGACCCAGGAACACCGAGACGCAAGTTGGCCGCGGCGGCGCCATTGAGCACCGCGCAACGCGGAGATCATGGGTGGCCGGGACAAGCCCGGCCATGACGTTGCTATGGGCTTGGCTTGACGAACGCGGCCGGGGCCCCTAGCCGCTGGCCACCCGCCAAAGCTTCCGGAGGCCGACCTTGCCGACCCTGATCCTGCTTCGCCACGGCCAGAGCCAGTGGAACCTGGAAGACCGCTTCACCGGCTGGGTGGACGTGGACCTGACCGCCGAGGGCGAGGCCCAGGCGCGCAAGGGGGGTGAACTGATCAAGGCTGCCGGCGTCGAGTTCGACCGCTGCTACACCTCGGTGCTGACCCGGGCGATCCGCACATCCTGGCTGGCGCTGGCCGCGGCGGGGCAGGCCTATGTGCCCGAGGTGAAGGACTGGCGGCTGAACGAGCGCCACTACGGCGGGTTGACGGGCCTCAACAAGACCGAGACGGCGGCCAAGCATGGGGACGAGCAGGTCCGCGTCTGGCGGCGCTCCTACGACACCCCGCCGCCGCCGCTGGCGCCCGGCGGCGAGTTCGATTTCGCCAGCGACCGCCGCTACGCCGGACTGGCGCTGCCGGACACCGAGAGCCTGAAGACCACGCTCGCGCGGGTGCAGCCCTACTGGGACGGGACCATCGCGCCCGACCTGAAGGCCGGTTCGGCGCTGCTGGTGGCCGCGCACGGCAATTCGCTGCGGGCCATCGTGAAGCTGCTGTTCGGTCTGTCGGACGCGGCGATCATGGAGATCGAGGTCCCCACCGGGAATCCGCTGCTGATCGAGCTGGACGCGGCGCTGAAGCCGCTTTCGGCGCGGTATCTGGACGAGAGCCGGGCGCAGCCGCTGCCGGGTCTCTAATTCCACCGGAGTTAGTGGAATGGACCACCACGATCACGATCACATGCGCCGGGCCATCGCCCTGGCCCATGGCCGCGTCGGGCTAACGGCGGAGAACCCCGCCGTGGGCTGCGTGATCGTGTGTGAGGGCCAGGTCGTCGGCGAGGCCGCCACCGCCGAGGGCGGGCGGCCGCATGCGGAGGAACAGGCGCTGGCCCAGGCGGGCGAGGGCGCGCGTGGCGCCACAGCCTATGTGACGCTGGAGCCCTGCGGCGCGCGGTCCCGGGGGGGGCTTTCATGCTCGGAGCGCCTGGCGGCGGCGGGCGTGGCGCGGGTGGTGGTGGCCTGTGCGGACGCCTCGACGCTGGCGGCGGGCCTGGGGACCGAGCGCCTGCGGAAGGCGGAGGTCGATGTGGAGATCGGGTTGCTGGAGGCCGAGGCGAAGGCGCTCTATGCGGGCTATCGGCCGCGCGGGGCCTGACGAAAAAGGGCGGCGGATCGCTCCGCCGCCCCGAGCTTTGAAACGACCGCCCTTAGGCGGCCTTTTCGGCCTCGATGAGGGTCGAGGACGGGTTGGTGGTGATGGCCACGCTGCGCGGCTTCAGCGCCTCCGGGAGCTCGCGCTTGAGCGAGATCGAGAGCAGGCCGTCGGCCAGGTTGGCGTCGGTGACGACGACGTAGTCGGCCAGCTGGAACTTGCGGTCGAAGTTCCGCTCGGCCAGGCCGCGATGCAGGAAGCGGCGGGTGTCGGCGTCATTGGCGGCCTTGCGGCCGGACACGGTGAGGAGGTTCTCCTTCACCTCGATGTTCAGCTCCTCGGGACGGAAGCCGGCCACCGCGATCTCGACGCGGTAGGCGTTCTCGTCGGTCCGCTCGATGTTGTAGGGCGGATAGCCCGTGGCCTCGGCGGCCGTGGCGGTCTCGAGCAGGTTCGCCAGGCGGTCGAAACCGACGACGGAGCGATAAAGGGGGGAAAAGTCGATCGTACGCATAGGTTGGTCACCTTCTTCAGAAGCAAGGTTCATGTGGTGAGCCGTCCGCGACCCGAAGCCGGCCTCGCGAGGAGCTCAGGAGACCCGGACATCCAGCGTCTCCAGGCAACGAGATAGGGGCGCTTGAGCCGGGTTCAAGGGCTGGCGCGGCGGGGCTTGCGAGCATAGGCTCCGGCGCCAACCGCTCCCTGGAGAACCGCCATGCGTCATCTGCTGACGGCCGCAACGGCCGCCGCTTTCGTCCTCACCCTGGCCGCTCCCGCCCAGGCCGCCGACCCCCAGCTGACCGCCGCCGTGAAGGGCCCGCACCGGGCGGCCGCCCACGTCGCCCGCGACGAGGCGCGGCGGCCTGCCGAGACCCTGAGCTTCTGGGGCGTGAAGCCCGGCCAGACCATCGTCGAGATATCCCCCGGCTCCGGCTATTGGACGGAGATCCTGGCGCCCTACGCCAAGGCCACCGGCGGCAGGTACGTCGCGACAGCCGCCGACCTGGACAATCCGAAGACATCCGAAAACGCCCGCAAGGGCCGCGCGGACTTCGAGGCGAAGTTCGCAGACACCAGCAAGTACGGCCAGATCACCTATGTGGGCTTTGGCGGCGGCAAGACGTCGCTGGGGGCGCCTGGCACGGCGGACATTGTCATCACGGCGCGCAACATCCACAACTGGATGACCGTGCCGGGCCTGCTCGACAAGACCATGGCCGACTTCCATGCGGTGCTGAAGCCGGGCGGCGTCCTTGCCGTGGAAGAGCACCGCGCCGATCCGCGCCCGCAGGCGCCGAACGTCAGCGACGGCTATGTGGCCACCGCCAGCGTGGTCGCCGCCGCCGAGAAGGCGGGCTTCAAGCTGGCCGCAAGCTCTGAGGTGAACGCCAACCCCAAGGACACCAAGGACCATCCCTTCGGCGTCTGGACCCTGCCGCCCACGCGCCGCAATGCACCCTACGGCCAGGCGGACAACAACCCGACCTTCGACCGGAGCAAGTACGACGCCATCGGCGAAAGCGACCGGATGACCCTGCAGTTCGTGAAGGCCGGCTGAGCCGCTTCCGGACGGTTTACTTAACCGGCGCCAGCAGCGAAGCTCTCTGGATTCGCGGGAGAATCGCCCGAATCATGGCCACGCTGGAGGAGATCACCGATCGCATCCGCGACGCGGCGATGTCCGATGCCGGTTTGGGCGCAGGTCTGGGCGCCTCGATCAAGCTCGACCTCAAGGGCGAGGGCTTCGTGCACATGGACGGGGCGGCGGTGAGCAACGCCGACCTGCCCGCCGACCTGGTGGTCACGGTGAGCCGCGCGGACCTGGAGGCGCTGGGCAAGCGAAGGCTCGATCCGGTGCGGGCGATGATGACCGGGCGCCTGCGGATGTCCGACATGGCCCTGGCCATGAGGCTGCAGCCAAAGATTCAGTCTCTGTTCGCCAAGGTGGCGTAGGACGCGGCATGGCCGAGCCCGCGCCGCTCCTCGACATTCCGGAAGCCCCCGTCCCGCCGGGCGGGGAGGCGGAGTGGTTCCGTGGCGCCGGCGGCGCCCGGCTGCGCGCGGCCCTGTTCCAGCCGCCCGGCCAGGTTCGCGGCTCGGTGGTGATCAGCGGCGGGCGCACCGAGCCCATCGAGAAGTACTACGAACTGATCGGCGACCTGCAGGCGCGCGGCTTCGTGGTGCTGATCCACGACTGGCGCGGCCAGGGCCTTTCGGTGCGCGAGCTGGGCGACCGGATGAAGGGCTATGCGAACGGATACAGGGCGTTCCTGGGGGATTTCCGCGCGCTGCTGACGCGGTTCGAGGACCGGCTGCCCAAGCCCTGGGTGGCGCTGGGCCATTCCATGGGCGGGGCGCTGACCCTGCTCGCCCTGGCGCAGGGGGAAAGCCGGTTTGTTGGCGCCATCCTTTCGGCGCCCATGCTGGGGGTGATCACCGCCCCCCGGTCGATGACCGAGGCGCGCCTGGGGACCTGGATCAACGTCACCTTCGGACGGGCCGGACGCTATGTGCTGCCGCCCTCGCAGCGCAAGTCGGACGAGGTGTTCGAGGACAATGTCCTCACCCATGATCCGGTTCGCTTCGCCCGTTATCGGGCGCAGGTCGCCGCCAATCCCGACCTGGCATTGGGTTCGTTCACCTGGGGATGGTTGGATTTCGCTTTCAGGACATGCACTTATCTGGCCAAGCCTGAACGCTTGAGAAACATAACGATTCCCGTGACCATCGTCTCCGCGGAAGAGGAGAAGCTGGTCGACAATACCGCCCAGTCGGCGGCGGCCCGTCACTTGCCCCAGGGACGGTTGATCGTAGTTCCGGGCGCGTACCACGAAATCCTGATGGAGACCGATCCGATGCGCAACATCTTCACGAAGGCCTTGGACGCCTTGCTCGGCCGCGCGGCGCCCGAGCCGGCCAAGCCGCCCACGCCGACGCCGGCTGCGTCCCCGGCGCCCGATCCGGCCCGGACGGAGCCCACGGGGTCCGCCGCGCCTGCACCGGCGGCCGCCACCCCGCGGCCTAAGGCCGCGTCCAAGCCCAAGGCCGCGAGGAAGCCGGCGGCCAAGAAGGCGGCTCCGGCGAAGGCCGCGGCCAAGCCGGCGGCTGTGAAGGCACCGGTGGCCAGGAAGGCGGCGCCCGCCAAAACGGCCGCGGCTCCCAGGAAGGCCGCCGCCAAGAAGGCGCCGCCAGCCAGGAAGACCGCCGCCAAACCCGCGGCGGCCAAGGCTGCTCCCGCGGCCAGGAAGGCGGCGCCGGTGAAGAAGGCCGCTCCCGCCAAGAAGGCGACGGCCGCGAAGACGCCCGCGGCCAAGCCCGCAGCTGTGAGAAAGGCCCCGGCTGCGAAGAAGCCGGCGGCAGCCAAGAAGCCGGCCGCCAAGCCGGTGGCCAAGAAGGCTCCGGTGGCCAAGAAGGCTCCGGCGGCCAAAAAGGCTCCGGCGGCCAGGAAGCCTGCCGCGAAGAAGCCGGCTGCCCCGAAAGCCTGAAGCGTCCGACGGCGGCGCAATCGGTCGCTCCTCACCCCGCTCGCTTCGCGGGGGAGAGGAGTTGGGGGTTATTTCGCGGAGCGGCGGAGGGCCACCAGGGCCTCTTCAAGGCATGCGCGGTCGCCGGCCAGGACGACCTGGCCGCCCTCGCCGCCCACTGGCCGGCCGCGCCAGTCGGTGACCAGGCCTCCGGCGCCCTCCAGGACCGGGATGGCGGCCTCGATGTCCCAGGCCTTCAGTCCAGCCTCGATCACCATGTCCATCGTGCCGGCCGCCACCATGGCGTAGGCGTAGGCGTCGCAGCCCAGGCGGGCCAGGCGGGCGGCGGCGCGCACCTGTGTCCAGGCGTCGCGTTCCGCGCCATCGAAGCAGCCTTCCGGGTCGGTGGTGGCGATGATGGCGTCGGCGAGCTTCGGGCAGGGCCGCACCTTAAGCGGCGTGGTCGCGCCGCGGGCCACCAGCCGGGCCCCGCCGGCGTGGCCGATGTAGAGCTCGTCGAGATAGGGCTGGGCGATGGAGCCCAGAACAGGATGGCCCCGCCAGCGCAGGCCGATCAGGCAGCACCACAGCGGCAGGCCGGCGATGAAGGCGCGGGTGCCGTCGACGGGATCGAGCACCCAGACCCATTCGGCGTCCGGCCGGTCCTCGCCGTACTCCTCGCCGATCACGCCGTGATCGGGATAGCGCTGGGCGATCAGGGCGCGGATGGCCCGCTCGGCGCCCTTGTCGGCCTCGGTGACGGGGTCGAAGCCCTTGGGCCCGCCCTTGTCTACGAGGCCATGGTCGGCCCGGAACAGGGGCAGTATGGCCTGGGCGGCCGCCTGGTTGAGCGCGATCAGGAAGGCGTCGAGCTCTCGGAGGCGGTCAGGGTTCAGGTCGGACATGACGCGGTCTTACCCCGGCCGGAGCCAGGGGAAAACGGCCGGGACCCTTTCCACTCACGATATCATCGGGATTGGACGATAAGGGCCCGCACTGAAAAGCGACGACCCTGTTCATCCCGACCTGAGGTCAGAACAGGGTCTAGCCTTCCATTTCCCCGCCGTGCAGCGACTTGGCCAGATCCAGCAGCCGGCGGCGCGGACGCTCGCCCAGCTGATAGTAGGCCTGGATCAGGTCGCGGGTCTCCTTCTGGGCGAACATCTCGCCGCCCTCGCCGCCGGACCGGCTTTCGCGGGCGGCTTCGTTCAGGCCTTCGTAGAAGTAGCTCACCGGCACTTCCAGCACCTGGGCCAGCTGGTAGAGGCGGGCCGCCGACATCCGGTTGGCCGCGCACTCGTACTTCTGGATCTGCTGGAAGCGCACGCCGCAGGCTTCCGCCAGTTCCTGCTGGGTCAGGCCAAGAAGCCTGCGCCGCCGCCGGAGCCTGCGTCCCAGGTGGATGTCGATTTCGTCGCACATGTTCATTGCCCCACTTCGCCGGGCGTCCCAGAGCGGGACGGTTCCGGCCTCTCCCGGCAAGTCGCGCGCCACGGGAATTTTTCGCCGCGTTGCGTTGGGGTGGGGAGGCCTACTACTAGAGTGCATGTCTGTGACAAGACCGTCCCTCGCCCGCGAATTGTCGTGGAGGCTCGAAGTCCTACTTTACGATACGGTGACCACGTTCGTTCGGATGCAGCGGGTGGATGCAGTGTCCGATTTCGGGGCCTGGCTGTTCCGCAAGCTCGGCCCGCTGACCCCGGCGCACAGGGTGGCGGAACGCAATCTGAGGATCGTTTTCCCTCGGGCGGACGAGGCCGACATCGCCAGATTGCTCGACGCCCAGTGGGGTCACGCCGGCCGCTGGTTCATGGAATTTCCCATTCTGGACCGCATCGTCAGCGACCCCGAAAGGGTCGAGGTGGTTAACGCGGAGCGTCTCGCGGAGATCGCAGGCGGCGCCGGGCCGGTGGTGTTCATTTCCGGACACTTTTCGTCGTTCGAGATCATGCCCGCGGTGATCATCCGCGCCGGAATCGCCTGCCAGATCACCTATCGCGCGACCAATAACCCTTATGTGGACGCCCGGGTGCGGGCCAGCCGGTGGCGCTATGGGGTGCGGCTTTTCGCGCCGAAGGGGACGGACGGGGCCCGCGAGCTGCTGCGGGCGCTGGGGCGAGGCGAGTCCGTGGCGCTGATGAACGACCAGAAGTTCAACGGCGGGGTGGAGGCGCCGCTGTTCGGCCTGACGGCGCACACGGCGCCCGGGCCCTCAAGCTTCGCCTTGCGTTTCGGAATCCCCCTGCAGCCCATGTCGGTGCAGCGGATCGGCAAGGCGAGATTCCGGGTGGTGGTGCATGAGCCGATCGTCCTGCAGGACACCGGCGACCGGACCGCCGACATAGAAGCCGGGGTGCGCAGGATCAACGCGTTCATCGAGGAGCGTGTGCGCGAGCGGCCCGAGGAATGGTTCTGGGTGCACAAGCGCTGGCCGAACGAAGCCTACGCCCGGGACGCCCGCTAGCGCTGTCGGAATACTGTCGTCGAAGCGCCGCACGCGAGTCATCGACTCAATCCAAATCGCCCGCTGTCCGTGGCCGGAGGAACCGGCCCCAGCGAGGTGAGGCCTGTTTATGGACATACCGCCGATGGCGCCGCCCAGCGCGGCCGAACTGCACATTCCGGCGCCGCAGCTGGCGGTGGCCGGGCTGGCGACCAGCCGGGAAGTCACCGTTCTCACTTACAACATCCGTGGACTGCCATGGCCCCTGGCCAGCAACCGGGCCAAGGCGCTGCAGGCCATCGGTCAGGAACTCGCCCGCATGCGACAGGAGGGACGTGAGCCCACCATCGTATTGATACAGGAGGGATTCCGGGCCGAGGTGCAGGATCTGATCAAGGCCAGTGGCTACAGCTACTGGGCGTCTGGGCCAAGCCGAAAGGAGCGCGCGAGCGGTCCTGCGCCAGCCGCGGCCGCGGGATTCAAGGATGTCCGCTACCCTGCGTTCGGCGAGGGGTGGGGAAAACTGACCAGCGGCGGCCTTCACGTTCTGAGCAATCTTCCGATCACGGAAGTACGTCGACTGGCCTATCGCTACTGCGCGGGCTGGGACTGCCTGGCGAACAAGGGCGCCATGCTGGTCCGCGTCCAGTTGCCCGAGGCCCCGGTGCAGATCGACATCGTCAACACCCACATGAATGCGAGGCGGGCGTCCTGGGCGCCGCCGGCGCGCCGATCGTGGGCGCACAACCTGCAGACCGAGGAACTTCTGCGCTTCATCGAC
>CANJKG010000086.1 GCA_947474775.1 Caulobacteraceae bacterium
CTATGGCGCGGCCCTGCAGCTTTGGACCTATGTCCAGATGCCGGCCATGGCGGTGGGCGCGGCGGTCTCCTCAATGGCGGCCCAGAACGTGGGCGCCAGGCGGATGGACCGGGTCCATCACATCGCCCGGGTGGGCGTGCTCTACATGCTGGTGATGACTGCGATCCCGATCCTGATCATCTACGCCCTCGACCCCTGGATCCTGCGCGCCTTCCTGCCGGCGACCAGCCCCTCCCTGCCCCTGGCGGTGCACATCAACGCGATGGTGCTGTGGAGCTTCACCCTGTTCGGGATGACCTTCGTGTTCTCCGGCGTGGTGCGCTCCACCGGGGCGGTGTGGCCGCCGCTGTTCTGCCTGATCGCGGGCCTGTGGGGCGTGCGCGTGCCCTTCGCCATCCTGGCGCGGCCCTACCTCGGGCCGGAGGCCATCTGGCTGAGCTTCCCGGTGGGCAGCCTGGTGGCCTGCGCGCTGATGGCGGCCTACTACCGCTGGGGCGGCTGGGCCCAGGCGAGGATGACGCCCATCCCCCTGTCGAGCCGGGGCGAGACCGCCGACACCGGCCTGAGCACGCCAGCGGCGGTGGAGGATACGGACGAGGCTAGGCGTCCGTCTCCATGAGCGCCGCGTAGGTGAGCGTCCGCAATTCCCGTCGCACGGCATAGGCGCTAGAGGGCAGCAGCTGGGTCATGAACACCGCGGTCACCTGCTCCACCGGATCGACCCAGAAGGCGGTGGACGCCATGCCGCCCCAGTAGAACTCGCCGGGGCTCGACAGCGACAGCGCCTTCACCGGATCGAAGGCCACCGCGAAGCCCAGGCCGAAGCCGACGCCTGCGTAGGCGGATTCCGAGAACAGAGAGCGCGACAGCTCGGTAAGGTCCGCCCCGCCGGGCAGGTGGTTGGCCGTCATCAGCCGCAGGGTCGCCGGCGCCAGGATGCGCGCGCCCTCCAGCTCGCCGCCGTTCAGCAGCATGGCCGTGAAGCGCAGGTAGTCGTCCGCCGTGGAGATCAGGCCGCCGCCGCCGGACAGCAGCCTGGGCGGCTTGAGGAACGGGCTCTTCTGCGGGTCGTCCACCAGCTTCAGGCCGCCCTCCGCCGTCGCCGAGTAGCAGGCGGCGAAGCGCGAGACCTGGTCGGGCCGCACGAAAAAGCCGGTATCGACCATTTTCAGGGGATCGAAGATGCGTTCCTTCAGCGCCTCGTCCAGGGGCTTGCCGGCGATCTTCTGCACAAGGTAGCCGACCACGTCGGTGGCCACCGAATAGTTCCAGGCCTCGCCCGGCGAGAACTCCAGCGGCAACCCGCCCAGGGCCTGGACGAATCCCTCCAGGTCGAAGCCCTTGTGGATGTCGTCCACCTTCAGAGCGCGGTAGGCGGCGTCCACGTTGGTGCGCTCCTGGAAGCCATAGGTGAGACCGGCGGTATGGCGCAGCAGGTCGGCCACCAGCATCGGCCGGTCCGGCGGCGTCGTCTGGAACGCGCCGTCGACGCCCCCGGCGTAGACGCCCAGGTCCGCCCACGCCGGGATATGCTTCGACACGGGGTCGTCGAGGGCCACGAGGCCCTCCTCCACCAGGGTCATCAAGGCCACGCTGGTGACCGGCTTGGTCATGGAATAGATGCGGAAGACCGTGTCCTCCTCGCAAGGGGCGCCGCGCTCCACGTCGCGCAGGCCGAGCGTCGTGCGGTGGACCAGCTTGCCGTAGCGGGCCAACAGGAACTGTGCGCAGGGCAGCCGACCGGGTGCGACGTAGCGATCCTGCAGGAACCGGTCGATCCGGCGCAGGCGCTTAGACGAGAAACCCTGGATTGCGGACTTGGCCATCGTCGTCTCCGCGCGGTGATGCCTTCTTTTGCGGTGCGGCGCCCCGGGCGGCAAGTCGAAGGGTGGCTGCAACCGCGGCGATTCCGTGCTCTACCCGCGCCAACCGCACGCAGGAGAGTCCCTGGAGAGCATGGGCCAGACGTCAAGAAAGCCGTTCATTGTCGGCCTGGGCGGCACCGTGCGGCCTGGGTCAACCAGCGAGCGGGCGCTGGCGCTCAGCCTGCGCGCGGCCGAGGCGGCCGGCGCCGAGACCCTGCTGCTGGGCGGTGCGTTCCTGGCCGGCCTGCCGATCTACGACCCCAGGCCCGGCGGGCCCTCCACCGCCCAGGAGGAGCTCTGCGCCGCGATCCGCAAGGCCGACGGCGTGATCGTGGCCACGCCCGGCTACCACGGCTCGCTCTCCGGCCTGATGAAGAACGCGCTCGACACCCTGGAGAACACCCGCGACGACCCGGCGCCCTATTTTCAGTCCAAGCCGGTGGGCTGCATCGTCACCGCCGAAGGCTGGCAGGCGGCGGGCACCACCTTGATGGCTCTGCGGGCGATCATACATGCCATGCGAGGCTGGCCGACGCCGTTCGGCGCGGCGATGAACGCCACCGGCGGCCTGTTCGACGAGGCCGGCGCCCTGCGCGATCCCAAGGACGCCGGGCAACTGGCCATGGTGGCCGAGCAGGTGATGGAGTTCGCCCGCATGCGGGCGGGCGGTTGATGCGAGGAGCAGGCGCATGAAGCGACCCTATCTCGTCCCCCCGAGTGGCGGACCCAGCGGCGGCCCGCCTGCCGACCCCGGCGTGTTCGCCGACGCGATCAGTCCGATCGAGGACATCATCGAGGATGCGCGCAACGGCCGGCCCTACATCCTGGTGGATGCGGAGGACCGGGAGAACGAGGGCGACATCATCATCCCGGCGCAGTTCGCCACGCCGGAGCAGATCAACTTCATGGCCATGCATGCCCGCGGCCTGATCTGCCTGTCCATCAGCGCTGAGCGGGCCCGGCAGCTGCGGCTGCCGATGATGGCCAGCGACAACCAGTCGGGGCATGGCACCGCGTTCACGGTCTCCATCGAGGCCCGCGAGGGGGTGACCACCGGCATCTCGGCGCACGACCGCTCGCACACCATCGCGGTGGCGGTGGACCCCACCAAGAGCGCCGACGACATCGTCTCTCCGGGCCATGTATTCCCGCTGGTGGCCAAGGACGGCGGCGTGCTGGTGCGCGCGGGCCACACGGAGGCGGCGGTGGACATCTCGCGGCTGGCGGGGCTGAACCCGGCCGGGGTGATCTGCGAGATCATGAAAGACGACGGGTCCATGGCCCGACTGCCGGACCTGGTGGCCTTCGCCCAGCTGCACGGGCTGAAGATCGGGACCATCGCCGACCTGATCGCCTACCGCCGGCGCACCGAGCGGCAGGTGGAGCGGGTGCTGGAGACGCCGTTCGATTCAGCCTACGGCGGCCGCTTCCGGATGATCATCTACCGCAACGTGCTCGACGCCACCGAGCACGTGGTGCTGACGAAGGGCCGCATCGAGCCCGACAAGCCCACCCTGGTTCGCATGCACCGCGTGGACTTCGCCGCCGACATGCTGGGCCATGTGGAGAAGCGGCGGAACTTCATCCCCGCCGCCCTGCAGGCCATCGCCGACCAAGACGGGGCGGGCGTGGCGGTGTTCCTGCGCGATCCCAACCCGGCCTGGCTCTCCGAGCGCTACGGCCAGGGCGGCGGCACCCCGCGCGCCAACATCCTGCGCGACTATGGCATCGGGGCGCAGATCCTGCTCGACCTCGGGGTGCGCGACATGGAGCTGATCAGCGTCTCCAAGCCCGTGCTGCCCGGCTCGGGCGGCTATGGGCTGAAGGTCGTGGCGTGGCGGTCGCTGACCTGATCAGCCGACGCCCGCGCCCGGCCCCTCGGTATGCGACGGAAAGCTCCGCCCAGGAGCATGAACGCGAACCCGCCCGCCCGCCGCTTGGGCCCGGCGGCCAGAGAGTCGCGTCGCATCCCTGGGCGGGCGGCGACCGTAGCGAACTTGTGGGGCGAAAACCGAAGCCTTAAGAAGCGATAAGGGACGACATGGTAGGGAGCCGCTATGTTGATCGGCGCTGACCGCGCATCGTCCTACGATCCCGCGAACGATGAGGCGTCCGTCGCCGGCCACATCGGGAGATGCGCCTGTGCGATGTGCATGGGGCGGGTCGCCGTCGTGGAGGCGCCGGTCGAGGAGGCCGGGCCGCAGCGCTACTTGAACGCTGACGAGCGCGACATCGCCGCGACCAGCAACGGCAAGAACAGCCTGACGGTGGCCGAGGCCGCCACCCAGCTGATCCGAGGCGAGCCCGGCTGGTCCTCGGCGCTCGGCCGGCCCGCCACCGTCACCTACGCCTTCCGCTCCTCCGAGCCCAACCGGATGCCGGACGACGCTGGCGGGTTCACGCGGTTCGGCTCCGTCCAGATCGCCCAGGCTGAACTGGCGCTGAAATCCTGGTCGGATGTGGCCAACATCACCTTCGTGCGGGTCGGCGAGGGAACGACCGGGGATGGGGCCTACTCGAACAGCGCCGCCATCCTGTTCAGCAACTATTCGACCGGGGTGGGCGGGGCCACGGCCTTCGCCATGTACCCGGGCTCGACGAACCCCGGCTCGGCCGCGGGCGACGTCTGGATCAACAGCACCTTCAGCTACAACGTCAATCCGACGATCGGGAACTACGGCGGCTCGGTGCTGGTCCACGAGCTCGGCCATGCCATCGGCCTGGCCCACCCCGCCGAGTACGACGCCGAGGAGGGAACCACAAACACCTACACCGACAGCGCCGAGTATTATGAGGATTCCCGCCAGTACACGGTGATGAGCTACTTCAGCGAGAGCAACACCGGCGGCTCCTATGCCGGCCGCTATCCCGCCGCGCCCCAGCTCGACGACATCGCCGCCGCCCAGCTCGAGTACGGCGCCAACATGACCACGCGGCTGGGGGACACGGTCTATGGCTTCAACGCCACCGCCGACCGGCCCTGGTTCGTCGCCGCCTCCAGCTCCAGCCGGGTGATCTTCGCGGTCTGGGACGCCGGCGGCACGGACACCCTCGACTTCTCGGGATATTTCTCGAACCAGACCATCGACCTGCGCGAGGGCTTCTTCTCCAACATCGGCGGACTGACCGGCAATGTGGCGATCGCGGTCGGGGCCCGCATCGAGAACGCCCGCGGCGGCTCCGGCGCCGACGTGATCCACGGCAATGGGCTGAACAACAACATCGCGGGCGGCGACGGCGATGACCGCATCGACGGCGGGACCGGCGGCTCCAACTACCTGCGCGGCGACGCGGGCGCCGACACCATCGCTGGCGGCGCGGGCTTCGACGACATCAACGGCAACATGGGCGACGACACCCTCGATGGCGGCGAGGGGAACGACATCGTCCGCGGCGGCCAGGGGCAGGACGTGCTGCGCGGCGGCGATGGGGCCGACTATATGTCAGGCGACCGGGGCGACGACACCGTGACGGGCGGGGCGGGCGGCGACATCTTCCACAGCTTCAGCGGCGCCGGGATCGACCGGGTCACCGACTTCAACCGCGCGGAGGGCGACTATGTGCTGCTGGACGCCGGGACGACCTGGACCTTGATACAGTCGGGGCCCGATGCGGTGGTCAGCCTGGCCGACCAGGACATGGTCATCCTGATGGGCGTGAACGTCGCGTCCCTCACCGGCGACTGGATCGTGGTGGGCTGAGACGTAAAAGCCGGTTCCCGGCCCGACGGTCTTGGCCTATAGAGCTTCCACCAACCGCCCGGCCGAAAGGCCGGGCGCCTTCATTTTCGGAGCGGGAAAACGCCATGACCGAAATCCTCATGCCCAAGGCGACCGCCGTCTGGCTGGTGGACAACAGCTCGCTGACCTTCGACCAGATCGCCGACTTCTGCGGCCTGCACCCGCTGGAGGTGCGCGGCATCGCCGACGGCGAGGTGGCGCGCGACATCCGAGGCGCCGACCCGATCGCCAACGGCCAGCTGTCGCGCGAGGAGCTGGACGCGGCGCAGAACGACTCCGCCTACCGTATGCGCCAGCAGAAGAGCCGCCACGCGGAGCTGCTGAAGCCGATGAAGAAGGCGCCGCGCTACACCCCCGTGTCGCGCCGCCAGGACCGGCCGGACGCCATCGCCTGGTTCGTCCGCAACCACCCGGAGGTGCCCGACAGCCAGATCGCGCGCCTGCTGGGCACCACCAAGGCCACCATCGACCAGGTGAAGAACCGCACCCACTGGAACTCAAGCAATATCAAGCCGGTGGACCCGGTGACGCTCGGCCTTTCCAGCCAGCTGGAGCTTGACGCGATCGTCCGCAAAGCGGCCGACAAGCGCGCCAAGGACGACGCCCGGCGCGGAGTGGTCGAACCGGAAGGCCCAACGCTGCAACCGGCGTCGGAGACCGGGGTCATGGAGGCGGAAGCCCCCAACCATGACGAGGCCGAGGACTAGGAAGAGGCAGTCGGCGCGGATGCTTAGTGAACGTGGCCGCGCAGGGCCTCCATCTCTTCCTTGAGCTTGAGTTTCTGTCGCTTCAGTTGCCGGAGCCTTAGATCGTCGGCGTAGGGCCGCCTGAGTTCGTCCTGGATGGCCTCTTCAAGAGACTTGTGGCGAGATCCTAGTTCACGGATCTGAGCTTCCACGGCCATGACGGTACGTCTCCTCGCGTTAGTAACCGGCGTAGTGAACACCCGCTGCGCCTTCCTGTCAGATCACATATGGTTGCACCGCATACGGTGGAACAAAACGGCCGGATTTTGGGGCGTAGGGGACCGCGGATGGCGAAAGGCGAGCGCAAGCGGCTGGTCGTGGGCGTCTCCGGGGCCTCCGGGGCGGTCTATGGCCTGCGCGTGCTGGACGCCTGCCGCGAGTTGGGGATCGAGAGCCACCTGGTCATCAGCCGGGCCGCCGCCCTGACGCTGGCCCAGGAGACCGACCTCACCCCCGCCCAGGTCCACGCCCGGGCCGACGTAGCCTACCGGATCGCCGACGTGGGCGCAGCCATCGCCTCGGGCTCGTTCCCGACGCTCGGGATGATCGTCGCCCCGTGCTCGGTCCGCACCATGAGCGAGATCGCCACCGGGGTGACCGGCTCGCTGCTCACGCGGGCGGCCGACGTGGTGCTGAAGGAGCGCCGCCCCTTGGTGCTGATGGTGCGCGAGACGCCGCTGCACCTGGGGCACCTGCGCACCATGGTGCAGCTGGCGGAGATGGGCGCGGTGATCGCCCCGCCAATGCCGGCCTTCTACGCCCGCCCCGACAGCCTGGAGGCGATGGTCGACCAGTCGGTGGGCCGGGCGCTCGACCTGTTCGGCCTGTCATGGGGCGGCGTGAAACGCTGGGGCCAGGACCTGGGGCCGGCCCCGGGCGAAGCCTGAGGTGGGGCTCTGGGCCTGGACGCTCGCCGTCTACGACCGGCCGGGCGTGCAAGACCTGCTGCTGGGGCTGCAGGACGAAGCCGGCCAAAGCCCGCCGTTCCTGCTGTGGGCCGCTTGGGCGGCGCCCGTCGAGGATGAGTTATTGACGCGGGCCGCCGCGTTCGCCCGCGCCTGGGAGGACGTCGCCACCGCCCCCCTGCGCGCCGCCCGCCGGGCGATGAAGGCGCGGCTCGCGCCGATCCCGGACGCCGGCCGCGAGACGCTGCGCAATCAGGTCAAAGGGGTGGAGCTGGCCTCCGAACGCCTGCTGATGGAGACCCTTGAGGGTCTGGCGCCCGCCGGCGGCGGCGATCGCCTGGCGGCGCTGCAGGCCGCCGCCCGGGCCTGGGGCCGTCCCGCGCCGGCCGAGAGCCTGGCTGCGCTCGCCGACGCGCTGCGCTAGACTAGGTCCGCGATGATGGATTCCGACCTTTCCGAAGAGGACCTGGAGGCGCGCCTGGCGGTGGTGCGCCAGGACCACGCCGACATGGACGCCGCCATCCACGCCCTGTCGCACACCGCCCTGCCCGACATGATGCTGATCGGACGGCTGAAGCGGAAGAAGCTGGCGTTGAAGGATGAGATCACCCGCATCGAGGACCTGCTGACCCCCGACATCATCGCCTGAGGTCAGGGGGCCACCACGGCGGCCAGGGTCTCGGCCGGGATCGCATTGCCCTCGCGCAGCTCGATGGGGACGCCGTCGGGATCGAGCATCTTGACGCTCCACTTGCCCCGCGGCGTGAGGACCGGGGCGTGCAGGAAAGCCGCGCCGTCGGCGCTCCACTGGCGCCAGGCCTCGCGCACGTCCTCGACGACGAAGCCCAGGTGCGGCGCGCCCACCTGGTTGGCCGGCGCGCTGCGCGCCTGATCTCCGCGCTCCCTGGTGAACTGGATCAGCTCCAGGACCATGCGGCCGTCGGTGAGGAAGGCGGCCAGCAATTCCGCGCCGCGAATGCCTGTGGAGGTGTCCACCATCTCGCCCCGATGCACTTCGGCGTCTCGGCGCGCCACCTTCAGGCCGAAGAACTTCCCATAGAAGGCGATGGAGCGGTCCAGGTCGCCCACCGTCAGGCACAGGTGATCGTAGCTGGCCTTCATCCGGATCAGGCCAGGATCGCGGCCATCATCTCCGCCGGGACCGCCACGGTCTCCCGAAGCTCGATGCAGACGCCGTCCGGGTCGAGCATCATCGCCGACCAGCTGTCGCCGCGCGAACTCATGATCGGCTCGCCGTTGAAGGCGATCCCCTCGGCGCTCCACTCGCGATAGACCCGGCGCACGTCATCGACACAGAAGCCGATGTGCGGCGCGCCCACATTGTTGGACGTCGGGCCACGGCTCGCGGGTCCCTGGGCCTTGGTGAACTGTATGAGCTCCAGGGTGAAATGGCCGTCGGACAGGAAGACGGACATGAGCTCCGCCCCATCGACGCCGGTCATCTGCCTCACCAGAGCGCCGCTGTGCGCCCTTGGATCGCGGCGGACGACCTTCAGACCGAAATAGTTGTCGTAGAAGGCGATGGAGCGTTCGAGGTCGCTCACCGTCAGGCACATGTGGTCGTAGCTGGGCTTCATCGGCGGGCTCCGTCAGGTTGGGCCCAGCCTACCGGGCATCCGGCCGGCGCGCAAAGCGCTCGTGCCGTTAGCCGGCGGCGGCCCGCCGCGCCCTTTTGGCCTCGTACATGGCCGCGTCGGCTTGGGCGACCAGGTCCTCGGGCTCGGCGTTCTGGGTGATCTCGCAGATGCCGTAGGAGATGTGGATCGGCGCCGACCAGTCGCCGAACGCCATGGGCGCGCTCTCCACCCCCCGGGCTATGGAAGCGGCCTTGCTCTCGGCCAGCGCGCGGTCGGCCTGGACCAGCGGAACCGCGAACTCGTCGCCGCCCATGCGGGCCACGATGTCGCTCTCACGCACCTGCTGGGAGAGCCGCTCGGCCACCGCCTTGAGGGCGGCGTCGCCGGCGGCGTGACCGAAGCGGTCGTTCACCGCCTTCAGCCCGTCCAGGTCGAAGTAGACCAGGCTGGCGGGCGCGCCGTAGCGCTGGGCGAAGGTGCGGACCCTGGACAGCTCGCGCATGAAGGCGCGGCGGTTGAGCAGCGGGGTCAGGGCGTCGCGGTCGGCCAGGCCCTCAACCTCGGTCAGGTGGGCCTTCAGGCGCCCGACCTCGCCGCGCAGGTCGTCGATCTCGGTGAGCAGGGTCTGCAGGGCGGCGCGCACCGGCGGGGTCAGCTCCGCCTCGGTGAGCCCGAGGAAGCCGGCGGTGTCGGTCCGCTGGAGGCCGGCGCCAGCCTGCGCGCCAGCCTGCGCGAGCGCCCGCTTGCGGATCGCGGAGAAGGGTTCGTTGCGCGCGCCGGTGATCTTCATCGAACGGTCTCAGGTTGCGGCCAGAATCAGAACCAGGACACAAGTTAACCTAAACTGACCATCATTTCTTGCGGGCGAAAAGCCGCTCCCTATACTCCGCCGCTTTCCGGTTCCGGGGCTATCCAGGAAGTCATCGCTCATGAGCGCCACCGCCGCGCCCGTCGCCATCATCATGGGCAGCCGATCCGACTGGCCGACCCTGCGCCACGCGGCCGAGATGCTGGAGGGGCTGGGCGTCGCCTACGAGGCCAGGGTGGTCTCGGCCCACCGCACGCCGGAACGGATGTACGCCTTCGCCAAGGGGGCCAAGGCCTCCGGCGTCAAGGTGATCATCGCCGCCGCCGGGGGCGCGGCCCACCTGCCGGGCATGACCGCCTCGCTCACCGACCTGCCGGTGCTGGGGGTGCCGATCGAATCCAAGGCGCTCAAGGGCATGGACAGCCTCCTGTCCATCGTCCAGATGCCCGCCGGCATCCCGGTGGGGACCCTGGCCATTGGCGAGGCGGGGGCGAAGAACGCCGGCCTGCTGGCGGCCAAGATCCTGGCCCTGTCCGACGCCGGCCTCGCCCAGCGCGTCGCGGCCTTCGCCAGCCGGCAGACCGCCGCCATCCCCGAGACCGTCGAGGACGCCTGAAGTCCCCCATGAGCGAGTCCCCATGACCGCCTTCCCGCTTCCGCCGGGCTCCACCATCGGCATCATCGGCGGCGGCCAGCTGGGCCGGATGCTGGCGCTCGCCGCCGCCCGCCTGGGCTTCGACGTGGTGACCCTGGAGCCGGAGCCGGATTCGCCGGCCGGACGGGTGGCCAGCCGGGCCATCGTCGGCGACTACGACGATCCCCAGGCGCTGCAGGCCCTGTCGGAAGCCTGCGACGTGATCACCTACGAGTTCGAGAACGTCCCCGCCGCCGCAGTGACCACCCTCGCCAGGCTGGGCGCAAGCGTCGCCCCGGGCGCCAGGGCCCTGGCCGTGGCGCAGGACCGGGTGGACGAGAAGACCTTCCTCAACGCCCATGGCGCGCCCACCGTGGCCTTCGCCGGCGCCGATTCCCCCAAATCCGCCGCCGAGGCGGTGGCGGCTCTGGGCGCCCCGGCGCTCATGAAGACGCGGCGCGAGGGCTACGACGGCAAGGGCCAGCGCTGGGTGGAGCACGCGGCCGATGCGGCTGGCGTTTTCGAGGCTCTGGGAAGCGTGCCCGTGATCCTGGAAGCCCCGGCCGATTTCACCCGCGAGCTGTCGGTGATCGCCGCTCGCGGCCGCGACGGCGAGACGGCGGTCTACCCCCTGGCGGAGAACCATCACGAGAACGGGGTGTTGCGCCGGACCCTGGCGCCGGCCCGGGCCAGCAAGGCCCTGGCGGAGAAGGCCGAAGCCATCGCCGTGCGTATCCTGGGCGGGCTGGACTATGTGGGCGTGATGGGGATCGAGCTGTTCGAGCTGCGCGGCGGACGTCTGCTGGTCAACGAGATCGCGCCGCGTGTCCACAACAGCGGCCATTGGACCCAGGACGGTTGCGGAGTCGACCAGTTCGAGCAGCATATCCGCGCCGTGGCCGGCTGGCCGCTGGGCCCCACCGTGGCTGTCGCGCGGGTGGAGATGCTGAACCTGCTGGGCGACGAGGCCGAGGCCTGGGCCCGGCACGCCCACGAGCCGGAGACCCGGCTGCATCTCTACGGCAAGCGCGAGATCAAGGCGGGCCGCAAGATGGGACACGTGAACCGGGTGCGCCCGCTCTAGTTTCGCCCGCGGAGGCGCACTCGCAGCGAGTAGACCGTGCTCAGTGCGAGTTGACTTCCAACTGACAGGGACCGCCGAAGGCGCGCAGCTTGGAGGTCAGGCGCATGGCCACATGGGTGGCTTCGCGCATGGAGGGGAAGGACGTGGCGGTCAGAGGATCGTCCACCCAGAGCTCCGCACCGGCTCCGCGAGGTTGCAGGTCCAGGCCCTGGCCTGCCATTGTTGTTTCCATGTCCGAACAGAATGACCTCCTCACCGACATCATCGTGCAGACCGCCACGGAGGCCCGCGACGCGGGCCGGCTCCAGGAGGCGGAAGCCCTCTTCCGCCAGGCCTCGATCTATGCGCCGCAAGACCCCGAGCTGCACCATCATCTGGGCGGGATCTATGCCCGCCTGGGCCGCCTGGAGGACGCCGAGCGCAGCTATCGCCGGACGGTGGCGCTGGCGCCCGGGGCGATGGGCTCGTGGCGCCTGCTGGCCACCCTGCTGCTCAGCCAGGGCAAGTACGAGGAGGGCTTCGCCCTGTTCGAGTCCCGGCACGAGGTCGAGACCATGACCAAGCCGGCGCTGCCCTTCCCGGAGTGGCAGGGCGGTCCGGTGGAAGGCAAAAGGATCCTGATCTGGCCGGAGCAGGGCTTCGGCGACCAGATCCAGTTCGCCCGCTTCGCCCCGGTCCTGAAGGCCAGAGGCGCGGAGGTTGTCCTGCTATGCCGCCCGGCGCTCA
>CANJKG010000087.1 GCA_947474775.1 Caulobacteraceae bacterium
ACGGCGACGTGGTGGAAGTGATCCGTGGCGGCAAGCCCGTGGTGCCGCCGGACTGGCGCTCCATCACCGTCACCGGCCGCGCCCGCTCGGCCATCCGCCGCCACATCCGCCAGACCGAGAAGGAGGAGTTCATCCGCCTCGGCCGGGCCACCATCGACCAGACCTTCGACAGCGTCGGCAAGAGCCGCAAGGACGTCCTGCTGCGCCCGGTCCTGGACCGCTTTGCAGTGCATACCGAGGACGACCTGTTCGAGGCCGTCGGCCGCGGCCGCGTCGCCCCGCTGCAGGTGCTCGACCTGATGTTCCCGGGCCTCAAGGCGGCCGAGCGGGCGGTGGCGACGGCGCGGCGGCGGATCGAGGACGGCAAGGGCGCGCGGCTATATGTGCGGGGCGCGCGCATGGCGCCGGGCGTCACCGTGCGCTTCGGCCAGTGCTGCAGCCCGGTTCCGGGCGACCGTGTCGTCGGCATCGCGGACGAGGGCGGCGGCGCGCTCACCGTCCATACCATCGACTGCACCCAACTTGAGGCCCTCGAGGATCGCGAGGAGCTGTGGCGCGACCTGCAATGGACGCCGGAGGCCGAGCGCAACGGCATCGCCCGGGCCCGCGTGAACGCGGTGATCCGCAACACCCCCGGCGTGCTGGGCCAGGCCTGCACCATCATTGGCGAGGCTGGCGGAAACATCGTGGGCATGCGCCTGCACCAGCGCCAGGCGGATTTCTGTGACGTGCTGATAGATGTGGACGTCCACGACGCTCGCCACCTGACCCACATCGCCGCCGCCCTGCGCGCCAATCCCAACGTCGAGACGGTGGAGCGGGCGTAGGCGCCTTAGCGAGCTTCGTCCGCCCCCGGCAAATTCGCCAGCACGTGCGCCACCCCACGCACCGCCGCGTCTCCGTGGGTCTCGCCCAGGACGGTCGTGTGGGATGCGGCCACCACCGGTTCGTACCAACCGGCGCGCGATGCGAGTTCGGGCGAGCGTCGCGAGGTCGTCCAGCTCGGGTCGCGGGGCGCGCCGGCCAGGATCACCGACACCGGCCACCGCGGGTCGAAGGGCGCGGCGGCGGCGGCCTGGTCGGAACTGCGCCGCCAGTTGAGCACCTCGCTGGCTGAGGTCCGGGCGTGGCGGCCGGAGACATAGGCGCGGCGCTTCTCCTTCTGGCCCTGCGGCGGCAGGCCGATGCGGTCGCCGGCAAAGTAGAATGGTTTCGTCAGCCCCAAGGTGCCGGAGACCGCCGCCACCCGCGCGATGGTGGTGAAGCGACTGAGGAAGCGGCTGGCCCTGGCCGCGCCCACCATCTGCGGCGTCGCCGCCTCTATCAGCACCAGGCCCGCCAACTTGTCCGGATTGCGGGCCGCAAACAGGCGCACATGCAGCCCGGCCATGGAGTGGGCCATCAGGATGTATGGCCCGGGCTCTCCCGAGGCGGCCATCAGCTTCTCCAGGTCGGCGACGATGGCGGCGCTGTCGCGCGGCTTGGGGCCGGGGTCGGAGAAGCCCATCCCGGCGCGGTCGTAGGCGCAGGAGCGCAGGCCCTTGGCCGTCAGCTTGTCCTGGATCGCGGCGAAGTCTGCGGCCAGGCCGAACGCGCCGGCCTCCATCCAGACGATGGGATTTGAACCCTTGGGACCCGCGCAGACCAGCCGCATCCTGCGGCCGTCGACCTCCACATATCGCCCGGCGGGGGTGAACGGGCCTGCGGCGGCCACCACCGCCAGCCCCGCGAGGACCCAGGCGGCGATCAGCAGGACAAGGCCCATGAACAGCTTTCGCACGGCGGCCACTATGGCCGATTCCTATTCGGCGGGCGCGGTCTGAGGTTGGCGTTCGTCCAGCAGAAGGCGCTTGTAGAGGTCTTCCTCCCGCCAATGCTCCAGGATCTCGTTCAGGATGAAGGGCGGCACCCACTCATACTCCTCCTGGGTGGCCACCGATAGGAAGATGGGGGTGATGAAGCGGTAGTGCTTCTCGATGATGGCTTCGCACTGCGAGCGGATCACGCCGGCGTCGCGCGAGATCTGCGCCTCGCGCCAGTCCTCCATGTTGTTCGGCCGATGCTCGCCCACCGGGATCCAGATCATCGGATAGGGCTCGTCGTCGATCACGCCCTTAAGCTTCTCCTTGCCGCTCAGGTGCAGCTTGAGCCGCTCCAGGCTGGAGGCCGGCGAGGCGGTCAGCAGGAAGGCCAGGTCCACCGAGATGACCAGCCGGTTGGGCGCCGCCCAGGCGGTCAGCCGGAAGCCGGTGTCGATCGAGGGGCCCACATACTCCTTGGTGAACTCGAAGCTGTGGCCATTGGTGTACCAGTCGTCGCGCATTTCCGACTGCAGCAGGATGGCGTCGTTGAGCCCGCCGCCCTTCTTGGGCGCGGCGCTGCCACGCCGGAAGAAGCTCTCGGCGTTGGGAGTGGGGAACAGGGCGATCCAGGCGGTGGATTTCACGTCCAGATGGGTCGGCAGATCGGTGTCGGTGTCCCGGTACTCCTCCAGGGTCGCCAACCAGATGTGCATGACCGCGTGCGCGTGAGTGAGGTTCTGCAGTTCCCAGGTGTAGATCAGCTCGTCGCCATTGCTCTTCCAGAACTCAGGCGGGGGCAGGGCGCCCTCCAGAGAGGCGGCGAAGTCCTGATACTTCTTGTGAAGAATATAGTCAAAGTTGCGATAGAAACTCAGGATTTCAGGGTGCCATGTCATGCGTGACTGCTTGAAGGACGTGGAGCCCACCAGGTCGGCGCTGAAGAATACCCGCAGGCGCGGCCGCAAGCCTTCAGGCACCTCGTCGGGAAAGGCTTTGTGGTTGTGCAACGCTGTCGCTCGTCTCGTCCCGTCCCGGCGGATGTCGCGGACCTGCCCAGTTTGCACGCCAGGGACAAAGCAATCGTGAACGCGAGATGGTCAGGTTGGCGGCGCAGCTTTCCAGGGGTATCAGCGGTCACCTCACCTGTCGGGAAGCCATCGCCTTGAATACCGAAGACGTCCTCAACGAGTTCCGCGGCGCTGGCGCCCTGCGCGAAGGTCATTTCATCCTGGCCTCCGGACGCCATAGCCCGGTCTTCCTGCAGAAGAACCTGGTATTCCAGCACCCCGACCGCACCGAGCGGCTGTGCCGGGCGCTGGCCGCGAAGATCGAGGCGCAGTTCGGCAAGCCCGACGTCATCGTCGCTCCGGCGGTCGGGGCCATCATCCCCGGCTACGAGGTCGCCCGCGCCATGGGCGTGCCCTCGATCTATGTGGAGCGCGAGGATGGAAAGTTCCGCCTGCGTCGCGCCTTTACCATCGCGCCGGGCGCCAGGGTGGTGGTGGTGGAGGACGTGATCACCACCGGCGGATCCTTCCGCGAGGCGGTCGAGCCCATCGAGGCGGCGGGCGGCGTGGTCGTCTGCTGCGCCTGTATCGTCGACCGCTCAGGCGGCAGGGCCCAGGTCGGCTGGCCCCTGGTGGCGCTGGCCACCGTCGACGTGCCCTCCTACGCCGAGAACGAGATTCCGCCCGAGCTCGCCGCCCTGCCGGCCGAGGAGCCGGGGTCCAAGAGACTGCGGGGATGAGCAAGCTCAGGCTGGGCGTCAACATCGACCACGTGGCGACCGTCAGGAACGCCCGCGGCGACGCCTATCCCGACCCGGTCCGCGCCGCCGAGGTGGCGCTGGCCGCCGGCGCCGACGGGATCACCGCGCACCTGCGCGAGGACCGCCGCCATATCTCCGACGCCGACATCGACGCCCTCGCCGCCATCACCAGGACCAAGCGCCGCCCGCTCAACCTGGAGATGGCCGTCACCACCGAGATGGAGGTCATCGCGCTTGCCCATCTACCCCACGCCGCCTGCCTGGTTCCGGAGCGTCGCGAGGAAGTGACCACCGAGGGCGGCCTCGACGTGGTCAGGGGCCAGGCCGCCATCGCGCCCCTGGTTGGGCGGCTCGCCGCCGCCGGCATCCGCGTCTCCTGCTTCATCGACGCCGACCCGGTCCAGGTTGTGGCCTCGAAATCCGCCGGCGCCCAGGTGGTGGAGCTGCACACCGGCGCCTACTGCGAGGCCGTCCGCGCCGGCTCGGCCGACGCCGCCCGCCTGCTGGAGGGGCTGAAGGCCGCCGCCGCCCAGGCCGCCGCCCTGGGCCTGGAGGTCCACGCCGGCCACGGCATCGACTACGGGACCGTCAAGCCCATCGCCGCCATCCCCGAGCTCATGGAGCTCAACATCGGCCACTTCCTGATCGGCGAGGCGATCTTCATCGGCCTGGGCCCCGCCATCCAGCGCATGCGCCAGCTCATGGATGAGGCCAGAGGGAAGGCAGGCGGCGCGTGATCCTCGGCATCGGCTCCGACCTCTCCGACATCCGCCGGGTGGCCCAGACCCTGGAGCGCTTCGGCGCCCGCTTCGCCGACCGCTGCTTCACCGAGGTCGAGCGCGCCCGCTCCGAGCGCAAGGCCGACCGCGCCGCCAGCTACGCCAAGCGTTTCGCCGCCAAGGAGGCCTGCGCCAAGGCCCTGGGCACCGGCATCCGCCGCGGCGTCTTCTGGCGCGACATGGGCGTCATCAACAAGCCCGGCGGCCAGCCCACCATGGCGCTCACCGGCGGGGCCCTGGAGCGCCTGGCCGCCATCACTCCGGCCGGCCACACGGCGGTCATCCACCTGACTCTCACCGACGACCACCCCTACGCCCAGGCCTTCGTGGTCATCGAGGCCCTGCCGGCCTAACCTGTTTCGCGCGCCTCCCGCAGTGGCCAGAGCAGGTTGAGAGCTAGCCCGCTGAGCACCAGGGCCGCGGCGGCCAGCTTCCACCCCGCCAGCGACTCGCCCAGCCACCAAGCCGAGGCCCCCATGCCGAACACCGGCACCAGCAGCGCCAGCGGTGAGATGGTCGCCGCCGGGTGCCTGGCCAGCAGCCAGGCCCAGGCGCCATAGCCGAAGAGGGTGTTGCCCACCGACTGCCAGGCGACCACGATCCAGGTGACCGCGTCCGCCCGGACAACCCCCTCGCGTATCGCCGGCCAGCTCTCCATCATGAACGCCAGCGCGAATAGCGGCGGCGCCGAGAAAAGGCTCGCCCAGACCACATAGCCCAGCATGTTCACCGGTCCGGCCGCGCGGGTGACCGTGTTGCCGCCGGCCCAGCTGAGCGCCGCCAGCAGCACCAGCCCCAGCCCCAGCGGCGTGGACTCGGACCCCGCATGCAGCATCAGCCAGGCCAGGCCCGCGCCGGCCAGCACCAGCGCAACGATCTGGTAGCCTCGCACCGCCTCGCCGCGCAGGCGCATGGCCAGGCCGACGGTGAAGAACACCTGCATCTGGATCACCAGCGAGGCCAGCCCCGGCGAGATGTCGTTGCGCATGGCGATGAACAACAGCCCGAACTGGCCCACCCCGATCAGCACGCCGTAGGCCGCCAGGTTGCGCCAGGGCACGTCAGGCCGCTTCACGAACAGCGCCGCCGGCAGCAAGGCGAAGGTGAAGCGCAGCGCCGCGAAGGTCAGCGGCGGCAGGTGGTCCAGCCCGATGCGGATGACCACGAAGTTCGTGCCCCACACCGCCACCACCGCGATCGCCAGCAGCAGGTGCGTCCAGGGCAGGGCGGGGCGACTCATGCGACTACTAGAGTGGTGGGGGCGGCGGGTGTCATCCGCCACGTTACGTCATGTTCACGGGCGCCGTGCTTGCTCCCGACCTATCCAGCGTCTAGCAACGCCCGGTTCGCCTGACTGGGCATCCCAAGGACTGTACATGAGCCAGAACGTGCAGAGCGGCCCTCAGAAGACCTCGGCCGCCGGAGAGATCGTCGAGATCGTCAAGACGGTCGTCTATGCGCTGCTGATCGCGCTGTTCCTGCGGGTGCTGTTCTTCCAGCCCTTCACCATCCCCTCGGCCTCGATGGAGCCCAACCTCTACGAGGGCGACTACATCATCGTGTCGAAGTACAGCTATGGCTACTCGCGCCACTCCATCCCGTTCAGCCCGAAGCTGTTCGACGGCCGGATCATGGGCCGCGCGCCGGCCCGCGGCGACATCGTGGTGTTCAAGCTGCCCCGCGACGGGCGCACCGACTATGTGAAGCGGGTCATCGGCCTGCCCGGCGACCACGTCCAGGTGCGCGACGGCCTGCTCTACATCAATGGCAATGTGGTCCCCCGCGCCCGTACAGGGACGGAGAAGGAGGCCTCCGGCTACGGCTTCGACCGCACCGTCGTCCACTACCTCGAGACCATGCCCGAGGGCCGCAAATTCATGACCTCCGACTTCGGGACCGACGGCGAGCTGGACAACACTCCGGACTTCGTGGTGCCCGAGGGCAACTACTTCATGATGGGCGACAACCGCGACAACTCCTCTGACAGCCGCGTGGCGCCGGAGAACCAGGGCGTCGGTTTCGTGCCGGCCGCGAACCTGGTCGGCAAGGCCCAGATCATCATGCTCTCCTGGCACCCCGGCGCCTCGATCTTCAAGCCCTGGACCTGGGTGATGAACGCGCGGCTCAGCCGCTTCTTCAACGTCCTGAAATGATCGGCCGGGCCGAGGCCCTGGCGGAGCTGGAGCATCGGGTCGGCCACGCCTTCGCCGATCGGGACCTACTGGACCAGGCGCTCACCCATGCCAGCGTCGGCGAACGCTATCCCGCCGCCGGCCACAACGAGCGGCTGGAGTTCCTGGGCGACCGGGTCCTCAACCTGGTCATCGCCGAGGAGCTGGTGCGCCGCATGCCCAAGGCTGACGAGGGCGAGCTCTCGCGGATATTCCACCAGTTGGTGAACTACCAGGCCTGCGCGGTGGTCGCCCGAGCTGCCGGCGTTCCCGACGCCCTGCGCCTGGGCGGCGGCGCCTCGAAGGCGGGCATGCGCGAGAGCGAGCGGGTCCTGGGCGACGCCTGCGAGGCCCTGATCGCCGCCCTCTACCTGGACGCCGGCCTGGACGCCGCGCGCGGCTTCATCCTGCGCCTGTGGGCCGACCTGCTGTCCGAACCCGACGCCGCCCAGAACCCTAAGACCCAGCTGCAGGAATGGGCCCTGGCCCAGGGCCGGCCGCTGCCGGAATACCGCGTCCTGCAGCAGACCGGCTCGGCCCACGACCCCCGCTTCGTGGTCGAGGTCGCCGTGCATGGCTACCCGCCGGTCTCCGCCGAGGCCCGCTCCAAGCGCGAGGCCGAGAAGCTGGCCGCTGAACAGCTGCTCCGCAGCCAGAAGGGAACCCTGTGACCCACGCCGGTTTCGCCGCCGTCATCGGCGCCCCCAATGCGGGGAAGTCGACGCTCACCAACCGCCTGGTGGGCGCCAAGGTCTCCATCGTCACCCAGAAGGTGCAGACCACCCGCTTCCCAGTACGCGGCGTGGCCATGCACGGGGAGGCCCAGATCGTGCTGGTTGACACGCCTGGCATCTTCCAGCCGCGCCGGCGCCTGGACCGGGCCATGGTGCGCGCCGCCTGGGGCGGGGCCGACGACGCCGACGCCATCGTCCACCTGGTGGACGCGGCCGCCCAGCTCCATGACGCGCCCGCCGACCGCAAGGCCCAGGCCGACGTGGAGACCATCGTCGCGGGCCTCAAGGCCTCCGGCAAACTGGCCATCCTGGCGATCAACAAGATCGACGGGGTCAAGCGCGACCAGCTCCTGGCGCTCTCCCAGGGCCTGTTCGAGACCGGCGTCTACTCCGAGGTCTTCCTGATTTCCGCCAAGAACGGCTCGGGCGTCGACGACCTCAAGGCCCGCTTGGCCGCCCTGATGCCGGAGAACCCCTGGTTCTACCCGGCCGACCAGACCGCCGACCTGCCGGCCCGCCTGCTGGCCGCCGAGATCACGCGAGAGAAGATCTACCTGCGGGTCCACGAGGAACTGCCCTATTCGGCCGCGGTGGAGACCACCGCCTTCCAGGAGCGCAAGGACGGCGGGGTCCGTATCGAGCAGACCATCTACGTGGAGCGCGAGAGCCAGCGCCCGATCGTCCTGGGTAAGGGTGGCCAGACCCTCAAATGGATCGGCCAGAAGGCCCGCGAGGAGCTGGTCGAGCTGTTCGACCGGCCGGTCCACCTGTTCCTGCACGTCAAGGTCGACGAACGCTGGGCCGACAAGCGCGAGTTCTACGGCAACGTCGGTCTGGATTTCGAGGCCTGAATCCTCCACCGCAGAACGGGGAAAGACCTATGCTCAGCGGCCGATGATGGCCTGGAGCTTCTCCGGATAGCGTGACCCGGCGATCTTGATCGCGCCCAGCGCCTCCTCCAGCCCCTGGTTCGCCGCCCGATTCTCTTCGGAGAAGCGCGGCACGATGCGCCGGAATTCCTTCGCGTCGAAGGTGGTGGTCTGGTCGATCGCTCCCGTTAGGAAGCCCTTGCCCAGCGGACTGAACAGCACGAAGCCAATGTTCCGTTCCTCCAGGACCGGCAGGATTTCCCACTCCAACCGCTCACTCCGCGAGGAAGGTCTCCACCTCGTGCATGAACCCGTCCAGCCGGTCGTGATGGACCCAGTGCCCGGCGCCCTCGAAGTTCACCAGCCGGGCGTTCTTGAAATGCTTGATGCGGCCATCCACCACCGGGTCCGACGCCCAGGATTCCTCGCCGCGCACCAGCAGGACCGGGGCGGTGATCTCCCGCCACAACCGGTGCTGGTCCTCGTGGGAGAGGCCGCCGACGCCCAGGCCGCTGCGCACATAGTTGTCGAACTTCCAGGAGTAGGTGCCATCCTCGTTCTGGTGAGCGCCGTAGATCGTCAAGTGTCGCGCCTGATCGGCGGAGAGGTGCGGGTTCTCGTGCGCCATCCGGGCCACCGCGTCGTCGAGCGTGGCGTAACGGCGCGGCGCGCGGCCGGAGTTCTCCCGCCGGTCCCTCACCCAGGCGCGCAGGCGCTCGTCCACCGGCATCTTCGCCTGCTCCGCCTCCTCGGCGGGCGATGGCCCCAGGCCCTCGATGGCCACGACCCTGGCGACCGCGTCGGGAAACACGCCGCAGTAATTCAGCGCCACAGCCGCCCCCAGCGAATGGGAGATGATCGTCACCGGCGCCATCTGCTTCTGATGGATGATCTGGGCGATATCGTAGATGTAGCCCGTCATCTCGTAGTTGCCGCCCACAGCCCAGGCGCTGTCGCCATGTCCGCGAAGGTCAGGCGCGATCACGTGGTAGCGGTCGCGAAGCCGCTGGGCGACCCAGTCCCAGTTGCGACAATGGTCGCGGCCCCCGTGGACCATAAGCAACGGCGGGGCCGTCTCGTTCCCCCAGTCCACGTAGTGCAGGCGCAGGCGTTGCGAGAAATAGAAGTGGGACGTCGGGCCTTCCATGGCGGTCTCCGCGATTGCCGCATGAGCGTTAGCACATCGCTTCCCCCATCGTCCGCCGAGAGGCTATGCGTAAGCGGATGGAATTCGAGGACGACGCCTTTGTGCTCGCCGCCCGGGCCTTCGGCGAGACCGGGGCTATCGCCGAGCTGCTGACCGCCCGGCACGGCAAGTACGCCGCACACGTGGCCGGCGGCGCCTCGCGCAAGCTGAAACCTCTGCTGCAGGCCGGGGCCCAGGTCACCATCCGCTACCGCGCCCGGGTGCCCGACCAGCTGGGCGCGGTGACCATCGAGGCGGCCGGCGAGGGGCCCTCGGCCCTGTTCGACGACGCTCTGGCGCTCGCCGGCCTCTCCGCCGCCGCCGCCGTGGCCGCCGGCGCGCTGCCGGAACGCGAGGCGCATCCGGGCGCCTACCTGGCCTTCGCCGCCCTTCGCGGGGCCCTGGCGCATCCCGACATCTGGCCCGCCGTCTTCGTGCGCTTCGAGGCCGGCCTGCTGGAGGAGCTGGGCTTCGGCCTCGATCTCTCCAAATGCACCGTCACCGGCGCCGTCGACGACCTGATCTACGTCAGCCCCCGTACCGGCCGCGCCGTCAGTCGCGAGGCGGGCGAGCCCTATAAGGACCGCCTGCTGGCCCTGCCGCGATTCATGCTGTCGGCCCAGGGCGGGCTCTCCGCCGGCGACGTGGCCCAAGGCCTGGCGCTCACCGGCCACTTCCTGGAGGCCAACATCTTCAACCCGCTCAACCGACCCCTTCCGCCAGCCCGCGTTTGGCTCCTGGAACGGCTGGCGGACTCCCAGCGGCTCTAGCCCCCGCCAACGGCGCCGCTTAGGATGGCGCCATGAACTATTCCAAGAAGCTGGGCGAAAAGCTGGGGCGCGTCGGCGTCTGGTCGGGCGAGTTGCGGGGTGGCGATCCGGCCGAACGGGCCGAGGCAATCGCCGAGGTCGAGGCCGTGGGCTATCGCGCCATCTGGATCCCAGGCGGCGGGGCCGCCGACTTCCTTGACATCGTCGACGCACTGCTGACCGCCAGCCGCAGCGCCGTCATCGCCACCGGCATCATCAATGTCTGGCGGGTCGGCGCGCCGCAGGTGGTCGCTTGGTGGAAGCAGCTTCCGCCGGAGCACCGCACCCGCCTGCTGCTGGGCCTGGGTATCAGCCATGGCCCGATGATCGGCGCCGACTATTCCAGGCCCGTCACCACCATGAAGGCCTATCTGGACGGCCTGGACGCCGGCGGCCCGCCCGCCGAGCATCGCTGCCTGGCCGCGCTGGCCCCGAAGATGCTGGAGCTGGCGCGGGATCGCACCGCCGGCTCGCACCCCTACCTCGTGCCCCCCGAACACACCGCCATCGCCCGCGAGCGCCTTGGCCCCAACGCCCTCCTGGCGCCTGAGCAGACCGTTGTGCTGGAGACCGATCCCGGCCGGGCCCGCGAGATCGCCCGCTCGGCCCTGGGAGTCTATCTGAAGCTGCCCAACTACGTGAACAACTGGCGCCGCCTGGGCTTCAGCGAGGAGGATGTCACCACCCCTTCCGACCGCCTGATCGACGCCATCTTCGCCTGGGGGACGCCGGAGGCCATAGGGACGCGCGTGAAGGCCCACCTGGACGCCGGGGCCGACCATGTCTGCCTGCAGGTCGTCCGGCACGAGGACGACCGTAAGGGCTATCCCCGCCAGGCCTGGCGCGATCTCGCCCATCTCCTCTAGGGAACGTCGGCGACACCCGCCGGTAATGCGGGAATGATCGTCATCTCTCACTGAAACCGGATGGTGCGGGATCGCCGCGCCGCCTAGCATGAGCTCATGACCCATGCCTTGAATCTCGGCCGCGTCGGCATCTGGGCCCGGGACCTTCGCGACGCGACGCCGTCCGTCCGGGCGCAGGCCGCCGCTGAGGCGGAGGCCATGGGCTTTCGCGCGATCTGGGTGGCCGGAGGCGGCAGCCCGGACCTGCTGGCGGCGGTGGATGACCTCCTGGGCGCCACCTCCTGCGCCATCATCGCCACCGGCATCCTCAATATCTGGCGGATCGGACCCGAGCAGCTCACCGCCTGGTGGCGAGGCCTGTCGCCGGAGCGCCGCACCCGTGTGCTGCTGGGCCTGGGAGTGAGTCACGCCCCCCGGATCGGCGCCGCCTGGGGTCGCCCGGTGGCGACCATGGCCCGCTACCTCGACGGGCTGGGCGATGGCCCGCCGCCCGAGCGGCTCTGCCTCGCCGCGCTGGGCCCCGGGATGCTCGACCTTGCCCGCGATCGCACCGCCGGCGCCCACCCCTACCTTGTTCCACCCGAACACACCGCCATGGCCCGCGAACGCCTCGGCCCCGCGGCCCTGCTCGCGCCGGAGCTGGGGGTGATCCTGGAACCCGAGCCGGGTAAGGCCCGGGAAGCCGCCCGCGCGGCCTTGGGGGTCGCCCTCCAGCTGCCAAACTATGTGAACAGCCTGCGCCGCCTGGGTTTCACCGAAGACGACGTCGGCGCCCTCAGCGACCGCCTGATTGACGCCCTGTTCGCCTGGGGCGACCTGGAGGCCATCGACGGGCGGGTGCGCGCCCACCTGGACGCCGGCGCCGACCATGTCTGCCTGCAGGTGATCCCGTCCGCCGGCGCCGCGCCCGCCTCTCCGCGCGAGGCCTGGCGGGAACTGTCGGCGTTGCTGTGAAAACCGGCGATCGGGGAGCCGGAGCCGTCGCGACGAATCCCCGCGCGCGTTAGAACCGTCCGGATGACCGACACGCTGACCCCGCCGCCGCCCTCCGACCGGATCATCGACGAGCCGCTGTCGGAAGCCCTGTCGCGTCGCTACCTGGCCTATGCGCTCA
>CANJKG010000088.1 GCA_947474775.1 Caulobacteraceae bacterium
CCACCCTGCGCCGCATCGTCTTCGACGAGGGCCACCATCTGTTCGACGCGGCCGACAGCGCCTTCGCCTCGGCCCTGTCGGGGGCGGAGTCGGCCGAGCTGCGCCGCTGGATCCGCGGGCCGGAGGGCCGGGGGCGCCGGGGGCGGGGGCTGGAGGCCCGCCTGATGGAGGTGCTGGGGGATCGCGAGGACGCCCAGCGTTCGCTCTTGGACGCCGTGCGCGCCGCCGCCGCCCTGCCGGGGGAGGGATGGTCCGGCCGCATCGCCCCGCCGGGCGGGGAGGTGAACCCGCTGGGCCCCGTCGAGGGCTTCCTGGTGGCCCTGCTGGAGCAGCTGCGGGCGAGGGCGGCCCCCTCCGAGGTCGGCATGGAATGCGCCGCCCGCCCGGCCCTCGACCTGGTCCGCGCCACCGCCCGCGAGGCCGCCGCCGCCATCGCCCGCATCGAGACGCCGCTGCTCGACCTCGCCCGCGCCCTGGAAGACGTCCTCGACCAGGAAGCCGCCACCCTGACCACCGCCGACCGCGCCCGCATCGAAGGCGCCCTGCGGGGCCTCGACCGCCGCGCCCGCATGACCCTGCCCGCCTGGCGCTCCATGCTCCGCGCCATCGACGAGGACGCCGAGGACGACCCCGACTTCGTCGACTGGTTCGACGCCACCTTCCTCTACGGCCGGGTCGTCGACGCCGCCTGCCGCCGCCACTGGGTGGACCCCACCGAGCCCCTGACCAACGCCGTAATCGCCCCTGCGCACGGCGTCCTGGTCACCTCCGCCACCCTGGCCGACCCGACCCTGGATGACCCCTTCGCGCTCGCCGAGATGCGCACCGGCGCCGCGCGCCTGCCCGAACGGCCCAAGACCCTGCGGCTGGCCTCGCCCTTCGACTACGCCGCCCAGTCCCGCGCTTATGTGGTCACCGACGTGGGCCGCGAGGACCCCCGCCAGGTGGCCGCCGCCATGCGCGAGCTGTTCCTGGCCGCCGGCGGCGGGGGCCTGGGCCTGTTCACCGCCATCCGCCGCCTGAAGGCGGTCCACGAGCGCATCGCCGCGCCGCTCGCCGACAGGGGCCTGGCCCTCTACGCCCAGCACGTGGACCCGCTGGAGGTGGGGGCGCTCGTCGATATCTTCCGCGCCGAGCAGGACGCCTGCCTGCTGGGCACCGATGCGGTGCGCGACGGGATGGACGTGCCCGGCCGGTCGCTCCGCCTGCTGGTCTTCGACCGCATGCCCTGGCCGCGTCCGGACATCCTGCACAAGGCTCGCCGCGGCCGATTCGGCGGCAAGAGCTACGATGATGCCGTGGCCCGCGGCCGCATCGCCCAGGCCTTCGGCCGCCTGATCCGCCGGGCCGACGACAAGGGCGTCTTCGTCATGCTCGACGCCGCCGCCCCCACCCGCCTGTTTTCCGGCCTGCCGCCCGGCGTCGAGCTGAAGCGCGTGAGCCTGGTCGAAGCCATCGAGGGCGTGGCGGAATTCCTCAAGCCGGTGACACCATGACCCGACGCCTCCTGCCACTGGCCCTCGCGGCCCTGCTCGCCCTCGCCGCCCCGGCCGCCGCCGCCCCGGTGTTCGAGGAGCGCGGCATCTGGACCCTGGAGGTCTACGACGGCCGCTGCGTGGCCTCCGCCCGGGCGCTCGACCGCCACATCTTCGAGTTCAACGCCCTGGAGGGCGAGGTCGGCTTCGCCGTCTTCGCCCCCGACGGCCCGCCGATCCCCAGGGGCCGGAACGGACGGCTGCTGGCCGACGAGCACGGCTACGACTTCAAGCCGGCGTTCATGGTGGGCGCGGTCTATGTGGCCGAGCCCCTGGACGCCGCCACCGTCGCGGCCATCCGCCGGGCCGACCTTGTGCAGGTGCTGGTGGACGACAAGGCGGTCATCAAGATGGACGTCACCGACACGGGCCTGGCCCAGGTCATCGACGCCCTCGTGGACTGCTCCAACGGCAAGGCCGGCTGGTGGGGCGAGGGCCTGAAGCCGGAGCCTTCATCCGAGCGCCGTCCGTCATAGCGCGGTTTGCGAACCGCGGCCGTGCAGGCTAGGGGAGCGCCCATGAAGACCCTGGGCCTCATCGGTTTCGGACAGTTCGGCCGGCTCGCCGCCACGATCCTGGCCGGCCACTTCGACATCCTGGCGGTCGACACCGCGCCGGGCGCGCAGGCCGCCGCCCGCGAGGCCGGCGTGGCCTTCGGCTCGATCGAGGACGCCGCCGCCCGCGAAGTGGTGGTGGTGGCCGTGCCGGTGCCGGCCATGCAGGGGGTGCTGGCCGCCATCGCCCCCCACCTGAAGGCGGGCGCCCTGGTCCTCGACGTGGGCTCGGTGAAGATGCTGCCGGCCCAGTGGATGGTCGAGCTGCTGCCGGCCCACGTGGACGTGGTGGCCACCCACCCGCTGTTCGGGCCGCAGAGCGCCAAGGCGGGCCTGGCGGGCCTGCGCTTCGTGGTCTGCCCGATCCGCGGCGACCGCCACGAATGCGTCGCCGCCCTCGGCCGCTCGCTGGGCCTGACGGTGACGGTGACCACGCCGGAGGAACACGACCGGGAGATGGCCTATGTCCAGGCGCTCACCCACCTGATCGGCCGGTCCCTGGTCAACCTGGGCATCCCCGACGAGCAGCTGAAGACCGCCTCCTACCAGCACCTGCTGGAGCTCTGCGCCCTGATCGGCGCCGACACCTTCGAGCTGTTCACCGCCATCCAGACCCAGAACCCCTACGCCGCCGAGGTGGCCGAGGCCTTCGTGGCCCAGGCCCGCGGCCTGCTGGACCAGGTCAGGCCGAAAGCGGATTAGGCGAGAATCTCCCCCAGCGCCTCGAGCAGCCGGTCGATCTGCTCCGGCGCCCCCACGGTGATCCGCAGGTAGTCGCCGATGCGCGGCGCGTCGAAGCGGCGGACCAGCACCGCGCGCTCCCGCAGCGCCCGCGCCAGCTCCGCCCCGGAGCGGCCCGGATGGCGCGCGAACACGAAGTTCGCCTTGGAGGGCAGCACCTCCAGGCCCATCTGCCGCAACCCCCCCGTCATCCGCTCGCGGCCTTCGACCACCGCCTCGCAGGTCTGCCGAAAGTAGCGCTCGTCGGCCAGCGAGGCGGTCGCCCCGGCCTGGGCGATGCGCCCCAGCGGATAGGAGTTGAAGCTGTCCTTCACCCGCGTCAGCCCCTCGACGAGGGCCACGTCGCCGATGGCGTAGCCGACCCTCAGGCCCGCCAGGGCGCGGGACTTCGACATGGTCTGGACCACCAGCAGGTTGGGGTGGTCAGCGACCAGCGGAACCACGGTCTCGGCGCCGAAGTCCACATAGGCCTCGTCGATCACGACGGGCGCGTCCGGGTTCTCCACCACCAGCCGCGTGACCTCAGCGCGCGACAGGGCGACGCCCGTGGGCGCGTTGGGGTTGGCCAGGATCACCGGCCCGCCGCCAGGGGCGTAGTCCTCCAGCCGCACCCGCATGGCCGAATCCAGGGGGATGACCTGGCTCTCGACGCCGAACAGCCGGCAGTAGACCGGATAGAAGCTGTAGGTGATGTCCGGGAAGCGCAGGGGCCGATCGTGCTTCAACAGCGCGGCGAAGGCGTGCGCCAGCACCTCGTCGGAGCCGTTGCCCACGAACACCTGTTCGCGGCGCACCCCGTGGTGGGCGGCCAGCGCCGCGCGCAGCGCCGTGGCCTCGGGGTCCGGATAGAGGCGCAGGTCATCGTCGGCTTCGGCGCGCATGGCCGCCATGGCGGCCGGCGAGGGGCCGAACGGGCTTTCATTGGTGTTCAGCTTGACCAGGCCCGGGATGCGCGGCTGCTCGCCCGGCACATAGGGCGAGAGGGATTGGACGATCGGGCTCCAGAAGCGGGACATGGCCCTAGACGTCCAGGGGCGACGGCGCCGCTCCGATCACGCCGGACAGCTCGCCCGGCGCTCGGGCCAGGCGCTGGTCGTCGGTCTGGTAGAAGCCGGCCAGGCGGAACAGCTTGAGGCCGGCCGCCTCCACCAGCAGGCTGGCGGCGACGCCGTCGTGGCTGAGGGCTTCCTCGATCGCCTCGGCGCGCTGGGTGGCGTCGGTGACCCAGAAGGTGTTGTCGGCGCCGGTGGGCTCCACGTCCACCTCGCCCACCGCCAGGGCGGACAGCGGCCCCCAGGCTGCCAGGCAAGGCAGGGCGGCGAACACCTTCAGCCTGGGCTCCGCCAGCAGGCGTCCCCACCAGGCGCTGTCGGACGTCAGGGCTGCGACGCCCACCCCGCCCAGCATCCGCGCGGCCGCGACGGCGTCCTCCGGCCGGGCGACCTGCCGCAGCGGCGGGGCGGCGCCGAAGCGGGCGCGGGCGATGTCCACGGTCCGGCCGGGATCGCGGCCCCCCCAGACGGTCAGGTGATAGGGGCCCTGCAGGCGCAGGCTCTCGCCGATCATCTCGCGCCAAACACGGACGATGACGGCGTCCGAAGCGGCCTCGCGCGGCATGGCCAGCAGGCGGCGCAGCACCGCCGTCTCACGCCCGGGCTTGAGGCCGAACCGGCCGCTCTCGCCGGCGGCGGCCTTGGCGGCGGCCACGTCGCGGGCCAGGCTCGCGCGCTCCTCCACCAGACCCAGCATCTCTGTGTCGAGGGCGTCAATGCGGGCGCGTATGGCGTCCAGAGGGGACGCTGTCGCCTGGGTCTTGGCCTTGGCCATCCTCTTCCCCGAAACCAGCGGTTCCGCGAACTAGGTCATCGCAGGCGGAGGCGCAAGAGTCCGGCGCGGCCCGCGGCGCCCGGGTCAGTCCGCGGCGATGAGCTTCCGCAGCCGTGCGACGACCATGTCCAGCGACGCGCCGTGGCTCAGCGGATCGGCGAACACCCCGGCCGGTCGAACAGATAGACCGCCGCATCTGCTCCGGCGTGTCCCGCTCCGGGTCCACCGAGATGAAGACCACGTTGAGTCGATCCGCATCAGGGCCAAGCGCCTCCAGCGCCGCGGTCATCTTGGCGAGTGTCGTGGGGCAGACCTCCGGGCAGTAGGTGAAGCCGAAGAAGACGCCATGGGGCGGGCGCTCATGTGCGGGCCTTAGGAGGCCGGCGGAGGCTCAAGGCGATGCGTCGGACGATCAGATCGAGGGCTAAGACAACGGCGAGCGAAGCGCCCACCAGCGGATAGAGGATGGCGATGGGCAGGACGACGGCCCCCAGGGCGGCGTAGGCCCTGGGGTTAGCGGGGCCCGCCGGGGCGGCGAAGCGCCCTTTCGGACGGCGCTTCCACCACATGACCAGCGCGGATGTCCCCAGCAGCCAGATGGCGACGCAGCCGGCCAGCATCACCAGCCTGTTGGCCGAACCAAATTGCCTGCCCTGGTGCACGGCGATGACCCATTCGACGGCCTTGGCGCCGGCGCCGAACTGGCCATAGCCGATATCGGCGACTACTCGTCCGTCGGTGCCGTCAAGATAGAGCGTCCGCATGCCCTGCACCCTGTCGGGCATGTGGGCCGCCGACCAGGTCCCGCCAGGCCCGTTCGGCAAGGTCAGTAGATAGGGCCTTGGCAGGCCCGCCGCGTCGACACGGGCGACGGCGCCGTCCAGGCTCAGCCCCTGGCCCCTATGGTGCGTGCGCATCTCGGCGTCGCGCAGCGCCCAGGGGGCGTCTGCCGAACCGGACGGGTGACTGGGGCCGTGGCTCCAGGCCGCCGCCGCGCCAGCGGGGGGATCGGGCCTTCCCAGGCCGGCCTCGTTGATCATGCCGCGGACCTGTTTGCCCCAGACGGCCGACCAGGGCATGCCGGTGACCGCCAGAAACAGGATGATCCCGCCCGCGAACAGGCCGACGAGCGCGTGCAAGTCGCGCCAGAAGACACGCTGGGCGGGGTCGCCCCTCACCTTGAGGGGGCCGGCCCGACCGCGCGGCCACCACAGCACTACGCCGGTGGCGACCATCACAATGGCCCAGCCCGCCACGACTTCGATCAGCAGGTTGAAGATGGGTCCCGCCAGATCGAGGCTGTGCAGGCGCTTGATCGTCTGCATGAGCCCGCCATCGGGCGTCGAGCCCAGCACGCTCGCGCCGGCAGGGTCCACATAGACCGCCCGCCGCGCGCCCTGGGGCGTTTCGATCACCAGCCGTGCCGATTGCGTCGCGTCCGCAGGCGGGCTGAGCTGGACAAGCCGGCCCGGCACGGCCAGGCGCGCGGCGTCCGCCCACGCGCGCGGCGGCGTCGAGGCGGCGGCGGGGGGCGTGACCAGAAGCGGGCGGTAGACCAGGCCTTCGATTTCGTCCTTGAAGAGGTACAGCCCGCCAGTCAGCGCCATGAGCATCAGGACCGGCATCACCACGAGGCCGGCGTAGAAGTGCCATCGCCAGAACGCGCGGTGGAGATCGCTCGCCGCGCCTTCGGCGGGCCGGGGGTCGGGTGGGGTCATGGAGGCCTCCCTTCGCGGCGGCGGGCCCGCGCCCGCCGCCGCGGTTGCGTTAGCTAGAAGGCCAGCGTGACGCCGCCGAACACGCCTCGGCCGTCGCCCGGCCAGTAGTAGCCGGTGGCGGCCAGGGCCGTGATGGCCGGCTGCACGTTGGAGATGTAGGCCTTGTCGAACAGGTTCCGGGCGTCGACGAACAGCGTGACCTTGTCGTTCACGGTCCAACCGGCGTTGAGGTTCCAGACGGCGTAGGAAGGGGCCTTGGTGGTGTTGTTGAAGTCCACCCAGATGTCGGAGGCCGACCATTCCACCGATGGAGCGACAAACCAGCCCGACGGGTGGGCGTAGCGCAGCTCGGCCCGATAGAAATGCCTGGGCACGATCGGAAGGTCGTTGTCCCGGTACTGGACGTCGCCATCGAAGCGGAAATCCGACAGGGTGTAGGTTTGGCGCAGACGCAGTTGCGGCGTGATCCTCCAGTCCAGCGCCGCCTCGACCCCCTGGTGGACGGTCTTGTCGGCGTTGAAGGTCGTCGCCGGGATCGAGGGGTTGGTGGTGTATTGCAGCATCTCCCCGTCGAGCCACGCGCGGTAGACGGTGAGATCGAAGGTGAACGGGCCCTTGCGCCCGCGCAGGCCGGCCTCCGCGGTCCAGGCCCTTTGCGCTTCGACGGGCGCGAAGCCGACGCCGGTCGGGCTCATGGCGCCCAGGTTGGGCGGCTCGACGGACTTCGTGAGGTTGGCGAACAGCTGGGCGCCGCTCTCATCCTCCCAGAGCAGGCCGATACGCGGCGCGACCCAATCGTAGTCCTTCTTGGCCTTGAGATTGAAGGAGGCCGCGACACCGGGCAGGCGCACGCTGGTGTAGTCGCGCCCCGCCCGGCCCCAGGTCGCGCCACCCACCAGCGCCAGACGCTCGGATATGAACAGCCGGCCCTCGGCGAAGACGTCGCTGGCGTCGGCGTTCTGGTAGGTGAGCTGCTGAAGCGCCCCGCGGGCGCCGCGGATGTTCAACCAGAAGTGCGAGTCCAGGTCTCCCGTGCGCAGCCAGGCGCCGGCGTAGCCGTCGGCGCGCATTCCGCCGAGCTCGCCGTCCCAGCGCAGGCGGCTGAACAGCCCCCAGTTTCGGCTCTTCTGGTCGATCACCTGGAAGATCGGGTGATCGAGGTCCTTCCAGGTCGCGTAGGCGGCGCCTTCGAGCAGCAGGCTCTCGTTGATCCGCCAGGTTGTCCGTAGCGATCCGCGCACGCCCCTCTGATGGCGGCCCTGGTCGTTGGCGTAGTTGGCCGGCGCGGGCTGGCGCGGATTGGCGAAGAACTGCGCCCGGGTGAGCGAGCCGGGGATCTCCTGATTGATGTTCGAGCCGTTCACGATCAGCCGCACCTCCCGCTCCTCGCCGAAGCTGCGGCCGAGGTTCAGCGAGCCGAACTGGATGTTCTGCTGGCTCTGCGAGCGCCAGCCCTGCGCCCGCTGGTTGGTCCCAGCGACGAAGACGTCCCAGTCGCCGTGCGTTCGTGCGACCTGGACGTTCTCCCGGTGAAGGCCGAAGGCGCCGCCGTCGACACGGACCAGGTTCTCGAAGCCGGCGGTCTTGCCATTTGGAGTGGCCATGTTGATCGCCCCACCGAGCAAGGCTCCGCCGAAGCGAAGTGCGTTGCCGCCGCGATAGACCTCGACGTAGCGGGTGAGCAGCGGGTCGGCGATCTGGCTGTCGCCGTAGCCGTCCGCCTCGTTCAGGGGCACGCCATCCTGGGCGATCAGCAGGCCGCGGTTGTGGTTCGCGTTGCCGATGCCGGAGCCGCGGATGGAGATGCGGATGTCGCCGCCCCACTTGCGCTGGGCATAGACGCCGGGCGCGTCGCGGAGCATGTCGTCGAGCGCCAGCGCCTGGCGCTTGGCGTAGGACTCCTGGGAGATGACCGAGACGGCGCCGGGCGTTTCCGCAAGGCGCTGGCGGGCGTCGCCCACCACGGGCGGGTCTTCAGGGTCGCGCCGTCCGGTGACGATGACGGAGTCTACGGTGTGCGAGGCCGCCGTTTGGGCGACGGCGAGGCTGGGCAGGCTGAAGCTGAACAGGACGCCGCTTACGGCGAGAGTCGAGGCCGCCAGGGTCGCGGCCGGCTGGGATTTCCACATGGATTCAAGTCCGATCTGATCGAGGCCGCGCGAAAGGCGGCTGAGTCCGCGGCGTGCGCGGGGCTGCTGGGGATCAGACCAGGGTGGGAGGACCTCGGGCGGGTAGAGGCGGAGCCGCCAGCCCGCGGCCAGGGGCGAGGTCGAGGGGCAGGCTTATCGCGGGCGCCCGATAGGCGACGAATTCGACCGGCGCGACGTCAAGCAGGTTGGGGGCCTGGACGTCGGCCGCGTGGCCGGCGAAGGCGCAGGGGCCGTCCTGCGAACGTTCGCTGTCCGGCGCCTTGTCCCCGTGATCGGGAAGAGCCTCGCCGGGTTCCACGGTCATGGCGCCCTGGCCGGTGCAGACCACCAGGGCGAAGGGCAGGTCGTTGGTGGGCGCGGCCACCATGAAGCCGGCCGGCGCCAGCACGCGCAGGCCGATCGCCAGCACCGCCAGCACCAGGCAGGCGTGGCTCCAGGCAGTCTGCAGGCGGCGGCGGGTGCGGATCACGGCCGGCGTGTAGCTCAGCTTGCGCGCCCTGTCATCGGGCTTTCAGGCGGCGACGGCGGCCTGAGGATCGCTGAGCGCCTGTTGCAGGGCGCCCAGCAGCTGCTCCGGCTTCATGGGCTTCTCGACCACGCCGTTCATGCCCGCGGCCATGTATCCCACGGCGTCCTCGGGGTCGGCGTTGGCAGTGAGCGCGATGATCGGCACGGCGCCCAGCGCGCCTGCGAACCCGCGAATCTCGCGGGCGGCCGTGACCCCGTCCATGCGCGGCATCTTGATGTCCATCAGGATCAGGTCGAAGCGGCCGCTGCGAGCGGCCTCCACAGCCTCGGCGCCGTCCATCGCGCACTCGCTGGTGCAGTCGAACATCTCCACCAGGGCCTGGGCGACCATGCGGTTGGTGGCGTTGTCATCGACCACCAGGATGTGGGCCGAGCGGGCGGGGCCTTCCGCATCCTCCACCTCGGCCTCCACGGCCTCCGGTAGCAGGAGTTCGAACGCCAGGGTCTCGCCGGCGCCGGTGTTGGACTCCCCGGCCGGTGAGCCGGACAGCTCGGACAGGATGCGTCCGGCCAGTTGCACGCCCACGGCGCATTCCAGGCCGAAGCGGGCTTCCACCTCGCGAACCCGGCTCTCCAGGTCCTCGGTGCGCCAGGCCAGGTCATGGCCCCCGCGTACGCTGCCTTTGATATGGATCCCGTCCGCCGACGCGCTGGCGCGCAGGCTGACTTCCACGGCGCCGCGCCGGGCTCCGGCGACGGCCTCGCCGATATAGCCGTCGAACACCTGCAGCATGCGTGTGCGGTCGACCATGACGCAGGCGTTGGGGTCTCCGTCATAGGACACCAGGAGGGTGACCTCCGCCTGGTCCGCACGGCCCTGCCAGCGGTCCTGGATGGTGTCCATCAGTTCGCGCAGCCGCACGGGCGCTGGCGTATGGGCTGTCGGTCCTGTGGTCGCCGCGCGCAGTTCGCGGCTGGCGTCAAGCAGCCGGCGTACGCTTACCGCCACCTCGGCGACCCCGGCCACACAGGCCTGGGCGTCCGCTGTCAGTCGCTGCCGGGAGAGTTGATCGGCGAGCGCCAGCACGCCATCCATCTGCTGACGGATTTCCGTGTGGATGTGCTCGAGAAAGAACTCCTGCAGGGACATAAGCGACCGATACTGTTTTTGAACTGTCCGATCATGGCGCAAACGACTTGCGCAGAGGTTAAGCTGGCGTCGCGGAGTTTCATTCTGGCGCTTCCCCGCGAAGCGGACGACGCGCATATGGGCCTCATGACCGGTGATCCTGGCGCCTTGGTGCTGTTTTCCGGCGGGCAGGACTCCACGGCCTGCCTCGCCTGGGCGCTTGAGACCTATGGCCGCGTGGAGACTGTCGGCTTCGACTACGGCCAGCGGCACGCCGTTGAGCTCGAGGCCCGCCAGGCGGTGCGTTCGCGGTTGGCCAAGGCCTTTCCAGCCTGGGCCCGCCGGCTGGGCGCGGACCATTTGCTGGATCTGCGGGGCTTCGGCGCCATCGGCGACTCGGCGCTCACCAGCGAGCGGGCCATCGAAATCACCGACAAGGGGTTGCCCTCGACCTTCGTGCCGGGTCGCAACCTGGCCTTCCTGGTCCACGCCGCGGCGCTGGCCGACCGGCGCGGACTGTCGGTTCTGGTGGGCGGCATGTGCGAGACGGATTTCTCCGGCTATCCCGACTGCCGGCGCGATACGCTGGACGCCATGACCCAGGCCTTGAACCTCGGCATGGCCCAGACCTTCGAGATCGCCACGCCGCTGATGCGCCTGACGAAGGCCGAGACCTGGGCGCTGGCCAAGGGGCTGGGCGGCGAGGCCCTGGTCGACGTCATCGTCGACGACAGCCACACCTGCTACCTGGGCGAGCGTGAGGCGGCCCATCCCTGGGGGCGCGGCTGCGGAACCTGTCCGGCCTGCGAACTGCGCGCCAAGGGCTGGGCGGAGTGGGTCGACGAAGGGCGGCCGGCGCTGAGCCCATGAGCTACGCGGTCAAGGAGATATTCCTCACCCTGCAGGGCGAGGGCGGCCAGGCCGGCCGGGCGGCGGTGTTCTGCCGCTTCGCCGGCTGCAACCTCTGGTCGGGGCGCGAGCGGGACCGGGCCGCGGCGGTCTGCACCTTCTGTGACACCGATTTCGTTGGCGTGGACGGCCCCGGCGGCGGACGCTTCGCCACCGCCGACGCGCTCGCCGACGCCGTCCAGGCTGCCTGGGAAGGCGGCGCCGGCGAACGACTTGTGGTGCTGACCGGCGGCGAGCCCCTGCTGCAGGTGGACGCGGCGTTGACCGCGGCCCTGCATGTGCGCGGCTTCTCCATCGCCCTGGAGACCAACGGGACGCTGCCGGCGCCGGCCGGGATCGACTGGATCTGCGTCAGTCCCAAGGCTCAGGCGGCGGTGGTCCAGACCAGCGGCCAGGAGCTGAAGCTGGTCTTCCCCCAGGCCGGCGTCGATCCGGCCGACTTCGAGCACCTGGATTTCGAACGCTTCCTGCTGCAGCCGATGGATGGGCCCGACCGAGAGGCGGCCACCCGGGCGGCGATCGCCTATTGCCTTGCCCATCCCCGCTGGCGTTTAAGCGTGCAGACCCACAAATACCTGGGCATCGCCTGAAGCCTACGCCCGGACGAGCCCGTCTTCTCCATGAGTTCCGCCATTTTCGAGATCACCAAGGCCGCAACCTTCGATGCGGCGCACCACCTCCCGGACAGCCAGCCGGAGCCCTATCGGCGCGTGCACGGCCATTCTTTTCGCGTTGAGGCGACCCTACGCGGCCACCCCGACGCGACCGTGGGCTGGGTCGCCGACCTGGGCGAACTTGACGCGGTCCTGCGCGTCCTCGCCGGTGAGCTCGACCATGGTCTCCTGAACGAGAAGCCTGGGCTGGAGAGCCCCACCCTGGAACGGCTGTGTGTCTACTTCGCCGAGAAGCTGAAGCCGCGCTTTCCGACGCTGGCGAGGATC
>CANJKG010000089.1 GCA_947474775.1 Caulobacteraceae bacterium
CCCACGAGGGTGACGATCCCCTCCTCCACGAAGGGCAGGAAGCCGTCCTGCTGGGCGCGGTTGAAGCGGTGGATCTCGTCGACGAACAGCAGCGTCGACTGTCCGGCCAGCCGGCGCACCCGGGCCGCCTCGAAGGCCTTCTTCAGGTCGGCGACCCCGGAGAACACCGCCGAAAGCTGCTGGAACTCATAGCCGGCCGCCTTGGCCAGCAGGCGTGCGATGGTGGTCTTGCCGGTGCCGGGCGGTCCCCAGAGGATCATCGAGCCCAGGCGTTTCGCCTCCGCCATGCGGCGGATCGGCCCTTGTGGCCCCAGCAGGTGGTCCTGGCCCACGACCTCGTCCAGCGCCTGCGGGCGCAGGCGGTCGGCGAGCGGCGATGGCGCCTGGGGGGTCAGGCCCGCGGCTTCGAAGAGATCGGCCATATCCCTTAGCTAGCACTTCAGGGCGTTGGTCAGGATTGGAAAACCGCCGTCACCTCCTGGCCATTGCGCTCTATGGTCACCCGCCAGGTGCGCGCGCCGCTCCCCACCACGCCGATCAGGACCCTGACGCTGTCGATCCGCTGGCCGTTGACCGCGCGCACGAGGTCGCCAGGACGCAGGCCCGCGTTCATGGCGAACCCCGCCCCCACCTTGATGACCAGCACGCCGGGCCGGGTGAAGGTGTCTAGGCCGAGTTCGTCGGCCACCGCCGGCGAGAGGTTCACCACAGTCGTCCCATCGAAGGGGTTGCGACCGGTGATCTGCCGTTCGTCGCGGGGCGGGATGGCGGGCGGCGCCTCGGCGCGGAGGTTCAGGATCACCTCACCTTGGCCGCGCCGGACGCCGAGGCGGACCACCTCGCCCGGCCGGTGCGCGCCCACCGCATAGGTGATCGCCGCCGCATCGGGAACGGGGCGGCCGTCGATGGAGACCACCAGGTCGCCCTGCCGCAGGCCGGCGCGGGCCGCCGGCCCTTCCGGCCAGACGTCGGCCACCAGGGCGCCCTGCGGCAGGGCCAGGCCCATGGCGCGGGCCATCTCGGGGGTCACGGACTGGGTGCGGGCGCCGAGCCAGGGCCGCACGACGGCCCGGCCGCCCCCCGCGGCGGTCTCCACCACCCGGCGCACGACCGCGGCGGGCACGGCGAAGCCGACGCCGGCAGAGGCGCCGGAACGCGAAATGATGAAGCTGTTCACCCCGATCAGGTCGCCATCCATATCCACCAGGGCGCCGCCGGAATTGCCGGGATTGATCGCCGCGTCGGTCTGGATATAGGCCGCGCTGGCGTCCCCGTTGGGATCGGCCGTGCGGTTGAGGGCCGAGATGATGCCGTTGGTGACCGTCTGGCCGACGCCGAAGGGGTCGCCGATGGCCAGCACCAGGTCGCCGATCTGGGCGTCGCCGCTGTCGTCGATGGCCAGCACCGGCAGGCGCTCGCCGGAGGGGGGGTCGATCTTGAGCACGGCCAGGTCGGTGCGCGGATCGGCCAGCAGGATGCGGGCGGGGAATTCCCGTCGGTCGGCCAGCGCCACGGTGATCTCCTGGCCGCCCTGCACCACGTGGTAGTTGGTGATGATCACGCCGTCGGCGCGCACCAGCACGCCGGAGCCCAGCGAGCCCTCGACGCGGCTGCGCGGCGCGCCCAGGCCGAACATCTCCCAGAAGGGGTCGGTCTGCTGGCGCACCAGCCGCTTGGCGGAGATGTTCACCACCGCCGGGGCGGCCCGCTTCACCACCGGGGCGAAGGACTGCTTGAGGCCGAGCGCGCTGCTCGGCGCGGTTCGGGTGGGCTGGGCGAGTTCCGGTGTCGTCTGGGCCTGGCTGCGGGCGGCGGGATCGGAACAGGCGACCAGCAGCGCCAGGGCGGGGATCAGGACGCGGTAGGCGCGCATGGAGTCTCCGATGACATGACCCGGTCGGATGACGGGTTTTTCGGGCGCAATGATGGCACGGGTCAGGTGGGATTTGGCGGCGCCGGACGCGCGACGACCAGCGCCAGCGCGAAGGCGATGAGTAGCAGGCCGGCCGCCAGCAGGATCGGCAGGCCCGGCCACGCCTGGGTGGCGGGATGGCGAAGCGTCGCGGCGAAGGTCAGGCCGAACAGCGCCGGGCCCGCCACCGAGGCGATCGCCTGCAGGGCGGAGTTGGCGCCCTGGAGCTGGCCCTGCTCGGTGGGAGACACGCGCCGCGTCATCAGCCCCTGCAGGCCGGGCTGGATGAAGGTCATCAGGGCGAAGATCGGGATGCCCCAGAGATAGGTCAGGCCAGTGGTCGCCAGGCCGTACCAGGCGAAGCCCGCCGCCCCGCCGATCGTGCCCAGGAGGAGCGCGCCGCGCTCGCCGATCCTGGCGACCACCGGGCCCACCAGGGCGACCTGCACGAAGATCCCGGCCGCGCCGGAGCCGGCGAGCGTCAGGCCGATGACGGTGGGGCTCCAGTTGTAGCGGTGGCCGGCGTAGAGCACGAAGATCGCCGGCAGGACGGTGTGGGCCAGCTGGAACAGGAAGCCCACCAGGGCCAGGCCCGTGAGCCCCTTGTGGGCGCGCAGCAGCCTGAGCGAGCCCAGCGGATTGGCCCTGGCCCATTCGAAGCGCTTCATGCGGCGCTCCGGCGGCAGGGATTCCGGCAGGATCAGCAGGCCGTAGAGCCAGTTGGCGAAGGTCAGGCCGGCAGCGACCATGAACGGCAGGCGCAGGCTGATGTCGCCGAGGAGCCCGCCCAGGACCGGACCGACCAGGAAGCCGAAGCTGAAGGCCGATCCTATCAGGCCGAACGCCTTGGCGCGCCTGTCAGGGGGGGTGATGTCGGCCAGGTAAGCGTTGGCGGTGGAGAAGCTCGCCGCCGTCATGCCGTTGAGGATCCGCCCCACGAACAGCCAGGCGAGCGACGGGGCGATGGCCATGAACAGGAAGTCCACGCCCAGGCCGAACAGCGAGATCAGCAGCACGGGCCGGCGGCCGATGCGGTCGGACAGCAGGCCCAGCACCGGGGCTGCGAAGAACTGCATGATCCCCCAGGCCGTGCCGAAGGCGGCGTTCCAGTCGGAGGCCAGCGCGGTGTCGCCGCCAGAGAACTGCTTCACCAGATTGGGCAGGATGGGGATCATCAGCCCGAAGGAGACGGAGTTCATCAACGCCAGGGCGAAGATGAAGCCAAGCGCGGCCGTCCGCCCCGGCGGCTGTTGTGTGACCGTGTCGCTGCTCATGGCCCGGCTCTCCCCCGCGCGAACATGCGGCGACCCGTGGGCCGGCGCACCGGGGCTGCGCTCCTCCCTGCCGGGGGAAAGCCCCGGCTCTTAGTTCCACCGCGCCGCCGACTTGGCTTCGCGCTTGGCGCGGGCCTCGGCCTTGGCCTGGGCCTTGCGCTCCTTGCGCTCGTTGCGCTTCAGGTCGAGCTGGTGCTGCTCATTGTTCTCCAGCGCCAGCCGCGCGGCCTCCGCGGCGGCCTCGGCCTTCAACCGCGCGTCTTCCTTCTCGGCCGCCCGCTTGGCGCGGACCTCCTCGAGCTCGCGGGCCTTGCGTTCGGCCCGCGTCTCCAGGACGTCCGCCTTCACGCTGGGCTTGGGCTTGAATTTCTCCAGGAGCGCCTTGCGCGCCTCGGCCTGGGACGTGAGGCGTTCGGTGAACCCCCCGATCTTGGCTTCTCGCATCGTGCCTTTACTGCTGCGTTAGGGTAAATGGGCCGACGGGAAATCCGCCAGGCGCCCGATAGGTTTCAGCTCAGCCGACGATCTCGTCATCGGTGAAGAACTGGGCGATCTCCAGCTTGGCGTTCTCCTGGCTGTCTGAGCCGTGCACCGAATTCTCGCCGACGCTCTCGGCGAACAGCTTGCGGATGGTGCCGGGGGCGGCGTCGGCCGGGTTGGTGGCGCCCATGACTTCCCGGTACTTGGCCACGGCGTTGGGGCCTTCCAGCACCTGCACCACCACCGGCGCGGACATCATGAAGTCCACCAGCTCGCCGAAGAACGGCCGGGCGGCGTGCACATCGTAGAACTTCTCGGCCTGGGCCCGGCTCATGCGGATGCGCTTCTGGGCCACGATCCGCAGGCCGGCGTCTTCGATCACCGCGTTGACCTTGCCGGTCAGGTTCCGCTTGGTGGCGTCCGGCTTGATGATCGAGAAGGTGCGTTCGGTCATGGGTCGTCTACTCTGCCTGTTGGGAAGCCGCCGCGCCGAAGCGCGAGGTGGCGGGCTCTATAGCCGCAAGGCTCCGCCTCGCCAAGGCTCGCCGAACAGGGTGGCTCAGCTAGCACCGGCCTCCCTCCCCACCGGGCTCGTCCATGTCGCCAGGGCCGCCAAGGCCAGGGCCGCCGCCGCCGCGACCCACAGGGCGCCGGTCTTCAGCACCCCATGTGTCGCCGCCACGACCACGGCGCCGCAGACCAGCCCGACCCAGAGCATCAGGTAGGGCGCCCAGGCGAGCCGCGCTCCGCCCGTCAGGGCGCCGGCCAGCCGCTGGCCGAACTTCACCAGTGTCCCGGTCATGTAGGTCACGCCGATGGAGACCTCGCCATCCCTCTGGAAGACTCCGTTCTCCAGACCCATAGCCGCGGCCATCAGCGCCAGACCCGCCACCGGCCATTCCGGCCCTGCCGCGGCGGCGAAGGCGAGGAAGACGGCGACACCCGCCAGCACCGCCTGCGGGCGGCGGGCCTGGGCCCGGTGGCCGATCAGCGCGCCGGCCACGACACCGGCCACGAAGGCGCCCACCAGCCCGAAAGCCGCGGCGGCGACCTGGGCGCCGTCGACCAGGCCGACGGCAAGCCGCGTCGAGTTGCCGCTCATGAACGAGACGAACAGCCCGCCAGATTCGAGAAAACCGACAGCGTCCACGTAGCCCGCCAGAGTGGACAGACACGTAGCGAGCACCCAATGGCGGCGGCCATAGCGGATCATCCCGCCCACACATCGCCCGAGTCTTTGCCCGTATGGAAGCGCCGGGCTTGAAACCGGGGAGTTCGACCGCCATTAGACCCGCTCCGCCGCTGTCCGGGTCCCATGCTTCAGATCAACGACCTTGTTTTCGACGCCTGGGGCCGCCGTTTCTTCGACGGGGCGAGCGTCACCCTGCCGAAGGACGCCAAGGTCGGCCTCGTGGGCCGCAACGGTGTCGGCAAGTCCACCCTGTTCAAGCTGATCCTGGGCCAGCTGACGGCCGGCGGCGGCGACATCGGCCTGCCCCGCAAGGCGCGGATCGGCTCGGTGGACCAGGAGCATCCGGCGACGCCCGAGACCCTGCTGGACACGGTCCTGGCCGCCGATGTGGAGCGCGCGAGCCTGCTCGACGCCCTGGAGACCGCCCCGCCGGAGGAGCTTGGCGACATCTACGCCCGGCTGAGCGAGATCGACGCCGACCGGGCGCCCTCCCGCGCCGCCGAGATCCTGGCCGGCCTAGGCTTCACCAACGACGACCTGACCCGGCCGATGGCGGAATTCTCCGGGGGCTGGCGGATGCGCGTGGCGCTCGCCGCCTCCCTGTTCGCCGCCCCCGACCTGCTGCTGCTGGACGAGCCCACCAACTACCTCGACCTGGAAGGCGCCCTGTGGCTGGAGGCGCGCCTGCGCAAATACCCCCACACCGCCATCGTCATCAGCCACGACCGTGAGTTGCTGAACAACTCCATGGACCACATCCTGCATGTGAAGGACGGCAAACTCGACCTCTACACGGGCGGCTACAATTCCTTCGAGAACCAGCTCTCCGAGAAGCTGCGCCTGCAGGAGGCCAACCGCGGCAAGGTCGAGGCCCGCCGCGCCCATCTCCAGGCGTTCGTGGACCGTTTCCGCGCCAAGGCGTCCAAGGCGACCCAGGCCCAGTCGCGCCTGAAGATGCTGCAGAAGCTGCCGGCCATCTCGGCGGTGATCGAGGAGCGGGTCGCCCCCTTCTTTCTGCCCTCCCCCGAACGTCCGCTGGCGCCGCCTCTGCTCAGGCTGGAAGGCGCCGACGTGGGCTACGGGGGCAAGCCGATCCTCAGGGGCATGGACCTGCGCCTGGACATCGACGACCGCATTGGCCTGCTGGGCGTCAACGGGGCAGGCAAGTCCACCTTCGCAAAGCTGGTGGCAGGCGCGCTGGAGATCCAGAAGGGCTCCCTGCACCGCAGTCCCCGCCTGAAGGTCGGCTGGTTCCACCAGCATCAGATCGAGGCCATGGACCCCACCGACACGCCCCTGGAGATCATCCGACGCGAGATGCCCGACGCCAGCGAGGCCAAGCGCCGGGCTGTCCTGGCCGGCTTCGGCCTGGGCCATGACAAGGTGGAGACCACCGTCGCCAACCTCTCCGGCGGCGAGCGTGCCCGCCTGCTCCTGAACCTGGTGGCGCGCGAGGCGCCGCACCTGCTGATCCTCGACGAGCCCACCAACCACCTGGACATCGACAGCCGCCGCGCCCTGCTGGACGCGCTCAACGACTACGAGGGCGCGGTTATCCTCATCGCCCACGACCGCTCGCTCATGGAGCTGGTCGCCGACCGTTTGTGGCTGGCCGCCGACGGGACCATAACTCCCTTCGAGGGCGACATGGAGGACTACGCCAAGTTCGTCCTCGACCGCGCCCGCGTCGCCGCCCGCGCCCCCACTCAGGTCAAGGCGCCCGAGCCGGAAGCGCCGCCGCCTGTCGCCGCGAAAGCCAAGGCCCCCAGCGGCAATGCGAGACGCCGAGCCGAGGCCGCTGAAGCCGCCCTGGCAAGGGCCAGCGCCGCCCTTGCCCAGATCGACAAGGCGCTCCTTGACCCGGCGAACTTAAAGGACCCCGCCAAGGCCGCCGACCTTGGCCGCCGCCGCGACCAGGCCCACGCCGCGGTCGAGGCGGCCGAGCTGGAATGGCTGGACGCCCAGGACGCCTACGACACCCTGAAGGCCTAGCCCACCGCCGCTTCTTTCAGGCGCGGCAGCAGGGTTTCGAACAGCGTCCCCAGCTCGGCGTCGGACTGCTTGATCCCCTGCGCGTAGAGGACGAGGTTCGCGCGGTGGGCGTCGATCAGCGCCTGCCTGTCTGCGTCCATGGGGCCGGGAACCGTCTGGAGGGCCTCGACCCGGGCGATCATCTCCCCGTTGAAGGCGATGCTGTCGAGCGTACCGCGCGCCGCCGTGTAGGTCCGCACGATGAGCGCCCTCAGCGCCCCGTCCGGCAGCCGCCCCAGCAGGGCGGCGTTGGCGGTGTAGACCGTGAAATAATCGTGCCGCACCGGCCACTCGAAGTCGAAGATGGCGCCTTCGGCCACCCTCGCCAGCGCAGGCCTGAAGCGCTCGGACTACACTTCCCAAAGCACGCTGAGCTCGGCCTCGATCGCCCCCAGGAACCCCCGGATCGTCGCCGCCTCGGCCGCCACGTCCGCCGCTGCCTGGTGCCGCCGCTGCAACCGCGCGCCCAGCAGCGTGCCCCACAACGCCAGCAGCCCGCCGATCACGCTGCCCAGCAGGGCCGAGATTAGTTCCATTGATGTGTGCCCCGCGCCGCCGCAGCGTACCCTAGGGGCTCCGATGGCGCACCCTTCTCCCTTGCGGGAGAAGGGACGCTGCGTGCTTACGTGATGTGCTTAGGGCTGATCGGGTCGCTGCTGGGGAAGGTCTCCTCCAGGGCCTCGTCCAGCAGGGCTTCCTGGCGGTCTTCGGCGCAGGCTTCCTTCTCCGCCAAGTGGTCGTGCTTCTCGCCCTCGGGCGTCGGAACCGCGCCCTTGGCGTGCGGTGTGTCGACATAGCGGTGCTCGGCCGCGGCGCCGCCGGCGGCCATGTCCGCGGCCGCGCCGCCGGAGCCGTGGGTGAAGGCGCGTTGCGCCTCCTTCTCGGTCTGCTTGTTGGCCATGGAAGGCTCCTGTGAAGGCGTCTGGCTCCCTAACCCCCAGGCGCCCTGGGGGTTGCCACCTCCAACGTGAGAACTTCAGCGATCCTCGTAGAGCCGCCGCAGGATCATCGGCGCCAGTCCCGGCAGGTCCTCGGCGATCAGGCCGGGGCCGTGCAGCTCTGCGGCCTCCGCGTGGATCCAGGCCGCCGCGCAGGCCGCCTCGAAGCTCTCCATCCCCTGGGCGATCAGGCCGCCGATGAAGCCCGCCAGCACGTCGCCCGACCCCGCCGTCGCCAGCCAGGGCGAGCCGTTGAGATTGATCGCCGCCCGCCCGTCCGGCGCGGCGATCACCGTGTCCGACCCCTTCAGCAGCACCACCGCGCCCGCTCGCCGCGCCGCACGCCGCGCCGCCGTGATCCGCTCCGGCGCGGCGTCCAGCAGCCCCGGGAACAGCCGCCCGAACTCCCCGCGATGCGGCGTCAGCACGTCGTCGCGGTCCAGCAGCGAGAACAGCTCCTCCGGATCGTCGCGGAACACGGTGATGGCGTCGGCGTCCAGCACCAGCGCCGCGCCCGTCCGCGCCAGGGCCATCACGTTCAGCAGCGTGGTCTCGCTGACCCCCGCCGCGGGCCCAATCACCGCCGCGTCCACGTTGGCCGTCGCCTGCTCCAGCTCCAGATCGGTGTCGAACCCCCGCAGCATCACCGCCTCCAGGTGGGCGGCGTTGGCGGCCAGCGACTCCGTCGGCGACAGCAGTGTCACCAGCCCCGCGCCGATCCGCAGGCCCGAGCGGGCCGACAGCCGCGCCGCCCCCGTGCTCCAGGCCTCGCCGCTGACCACGATCATCCGCCCTCGCGCATGCTTGTGGCTTTCGTGGGTAGGCCAGGGGAAGCGATCCAGCCACAGCTCCGGGGTGTTCTCGAACAGCTCCGCGCGGCTGGGCGACAGGCCGATGTCGGCCACCACCACCTCGCCGCACCGGCTGCGGCCCGGCTCCAGCGCATGCGCCGGCTTGCGGGCGTGGAAGGTGACGGTCAGCGCCGCGCAGACGCAGGCGCCCATGGGCTCCCCGGTGTCACCCGGCAGGCCGCTGGGCACGTCGATCGCCACCACCCGGTCCGGCTCGGCCGCCATGGCCAGGGCCGCGGCGGCCGCCTCGCCTTCCAGCGGACGGGCCAGCCCGGCGCCGAACAGGGCGTCGACCCACAGCCCCCCTGGCAACGGCGCCTCCAGAGGCGCCGCCGGCCCGCCCCAGCTCTCGGCGGCCGCCTTTGCGTCGGCGGTGGCCGGCTTGGCGAGCGCCCTCACCTCAACCGGCCAGCCGCGCGCCTTGAGCAGCCTCGCCACAACATAGCCATCGCCGCCATTGTTGCCCGGCCCGCACAGGACGGTGGTCGGCTGCGGCGCGAACCGGGCGCAGATGGCGTCGGCCGCCGCCGCCCCGGCGCGCTCCATCAGGGTCAACCCCGGCGTTCCCGCGGCGATGGCGGCGGCGTCGGCGGCCGAGATCTCCGCGACGGTGAGGATCTCCTTCGGCAAGGCGCGCTCCTAAAACAGGATCGTTTCAGGCGGAATCGTCTGAAGCGTGAATCCTGCTCAAACTTCAAAGTCTAGACCCTGATTCAGAGTTCAGATCGGTTCGACCTGAACTCATCAGGGTCTAGAGGACCTGAGTGGCCGCTTCTGGCCCTTTGGCGACCAAGGTCAAGGCCCACCCGTCGCTCTCCAGCACCGTCACCGAGGTATGGTCGGGCCGGAAGGCCACCACCCTGGGATCACCGGTAAGGATCGAGACCACCGCGTTGATCGCCACGAAGTGCGAGTAGACCGCCGTCCCGCCTTGCCCCACCAGGGCGGCCACCACCCCGGCCCGCCAGGCCTCGTAGTCGCGGTCGCCGGCGATCTGGCTCCACTCGCCCTCGAACGCCGTCTTCAGCCAGGCGCCGCGCACCTCCGTGGCCAGGCCCTCCGGCGTCGGGATCTCCCCCACCGCCGGCTCGATCGTGGGCGCCATGCCCAGCGTCGCGGCGAACGGCCACGCCGTCTCGCGGCAGCGGCGCAGGGGCGAACTCATCACCCGCGTGGGCCGCTCGGCTTCCGGCAGCGCCGCCAGCCAGTCCGCCACCGCCTCGGCCTGCGCCTGCCCCGTCGCGTCCAGGCCTGGATCGGGATCGGCGGCCTCGCCCCAGCCCGACTGCGGCTTGCCGTGACGGATGAGATAGATGCGGGTCATCCCTGGTCCTTCTCCCGTTCCGGCGATCCCCGCAACCACCAAGCACCTGATCCCGCGCCATAGGCCGACCGATCCGCCGCAAACTTGATCAATCCCGTGTGCGGACGACTTTCCGGTCGCGAACAGGATTCGGCGGCTTGACCCTCCCTGAGGCCCATGACGTGGCCATGACGACCGGGAAGTCGCGCAAAACCGGGCCGACGATCGTTCCTGGGGTCGGAAAGCCGCCTCACGGGACCGATTTCGCTCTGCATATTTTCAGAGCGACTGGCGCCTATTTCTTGATCGTGTAGGTATTTCGGCGGCGACGCCGGGGGTGATCCGTTCAACCGGCCTTGTCCGGCTGGCCTGCGGTGTGCTCCGTCGCGCCGACCGCGGGGCGTATTGGGGAAGTCAGTCAGCCGGCCATGAAGAAGATCGAAGCCGTCATCAAGCCGTTCAAGCTCGACGAAGTGAAGGAGGCCCTGCAGGAGCTGGGCGTCCAGGGCATGACGGTGATCGAGGCCAAGGGCTACGGCCGACAGAAGGGCCAGACGGAACTCTATCGCGGCGCCGAGTACGTCGTGGACTTCTTGCCCAAGATCAAGATCGAAGTAGTGATCGCCGACGACCAGCTGGACCGCGTCCTGGAGGCCATTTCCGGCGCCGCGCGCACCGGCCGCATCGGCGACGGCAAGGTCTTCGTCTCGGAGATCATCGATGTCATGCGCATCCGCACCGGTGAGACCGGCCCGGACGCCATCTGAAGACCGCCATCTGTATCCATCAACTCCCAGCATCGCCAAGAAGGGAAAGACCACATGGCCAGCGCTAAGGATATCCAGGCTCTCATCAAGGAAAAGGACGTCAAGTACGTCGATGTCCGCTTCACCGACGTGCGCGGCAAGATGCAGCACGTCACCTTCGACATCGACCTGGTGGACGACGAGTTCCTCACCGACGGAACGATGTTCGACGGCTCCTCCATCGCCGGCTGGAAGGCGATCAACGAGTCCGACATGAAGCTGCGTCCGGACCTGGACTCGGCGATCATCGACCCCTTCTACCAGCAGACCACGCTGGCGCTGTTCTGCGACGTGGTGAACCCCGACACGGGCACTCCCTACAACCGCGATCCGCGCTCCATCGCCAAGGCCGCGCTCAACTACGTGAAGTCGGCCAATGTCGGCGACACCGTCTATTTCGGCCCGGAAGCCGAGTTTTTCATCTTCGACGACGTGAAATGGTCCACCGCGCCGCACAATACCGGCTACTCCTATGACTCCTCCGAACTGCCGGTGAATTCCAACAAGGACTATCCGGAAGGCAACATGGGTCACCGCCCGGGCCCGAAGGGTGGTTATTTCCCGGTCAACCCGGTGGACAGCTGCCAGGACCTGCGCGGCGAGATGCTGGCGGTCATGGGCGAGCTGGGCATGAAGCCCGAGAAGCACCACCACGAGGTGGCGCCCGCCCAGCACGAGCTCGGCCTGAAGTTCGACACCATGATCGTCATGGCCGACCGGCTGCAGCTCTATAAGTACGTGATCCACAACGTGGCCGCCGCCTACGGCAAGACCGCCACCTTCATGGCCAAGCCGATGTTCGCCGACAACGGCTCGGGCATGCACGTGCACCAGTCGATCTGGGCCAACGGCAAGCCTTCCTTCGCCGGCGACAAGTACGCCGGCCTGTCGCAGATGTGCCTGTGGTACATCGGCGGCATCATCAAACACGCCAAGGCGATCAACGCCTTCACCAACTCCACCACCAATTCCTACAAGCGCCTGGTGCCCGGCTACGAAGCGCCGGTGAAGCTGGCCTATTCGGCCCGGAACCGCTCCGCCTCGATCCGCATCCCGCAC
>CANJKG010000090.1 GCA_947474775.1 Caulobacteraceae bacterium
GTGTCGGCCAGATCAATATCGGCCTGCAGAGGACCGACTACCGGCAACGCTACACGCGCCAGGGCGCGACCGACTCCACCACCGACCGGCCCTGGCTCCTCAACGGGGCGTTGGTGGCTACACCGCGCAAATGGATGGCGCTCTATGCGACTTACATGCGGGGCCTGGAGGAGACGGGTGTCGCGCCCGAGACCGCCATCGGCAACCGCAACGAGCAGCTGCCGGCCTCGCTCACCACCCAGATCGACGGCGGCGTCCGTTTCAGCCATGGCGCGAGCCGGTTGGTGATCGGCGCCTTTCAGATCCGCAAGCCCTACTACAGCTTCGACGCCACGAACCGGTACGTGGAGTTGGGAGACGTGACCCATCGCGGGATCGAGGTCTCCTACGCGGGCGACATCGCCGGCCGCCTGAAGCTTCTCGCCGGCGCCGTGCTCATGGATCCTGTCGTTACGGGCGAGGCGCGCGCCCTTGGCCGGGTAGGGAAGCGGCCGGTGGGGACGACGCGGGCGCTGGCGCGGATCGACGCCGACTACCGGACCCCTATAGAGGGGCTTTCGATCAACGCCGCGGCGATCCACAATGCCGCGCGGACCGCCTCGGCGCGATCCTACGCGGAACTGGGCGGCCGCCAGCTGGAGATCCCCGCCTTCAGCACCATCGATGTCGGCGCCCGCTACCGCTTCAAGGTCCGCGACGTCCAGATGAGCGCCCGGGTCCAGATCAGCAACCTGTTCGACAAGCGCAACTGGAAGATCCTGGCCGCCAACAGCTACCAGATGAACGACATCCGCCGGGCGGCCTTCTACCTGGTGGCGGACTTCTGATGGCGGCCATCGCTCACGCCGTGGCCTGCCGGGTGGCCTTCGCCGTCCTGGCCGCCTTCGCACCCGCCCGCGCGCTGGCCCAGCGTTCCACCGAGAACGTGGTGACATCCGCCGAGGACGCCTTCGGCGCGGCCATCGGCCAGGACCGGATAGGCATCTACGGCGAGCAGGACGTCCGGGCCTTCAGCCCCCTCAAGGCCGGCAACGTGCGGGTGGAAGGGGTCTATTTCGATCAGGTGGCGGCGATCAACTTCCGCGCCCGGGCGAGCACTGTCGTGCGGGTGGGGATCACCGGGGTGGACTTCCCCTTCCCGGCGCCCAGCGGCATCGTCGATCACCAGCTGCGCGCCTCGGGCGATGAACGGATATTCAGCGCCGGCGCCGGCCGCCAGGGATATGGCGGATACGAAACCGACCTGGACGTCCAGGGCCCGATCATTCCCGGTCGGCTGAGCATTGCGGGGGGATTCAACTTCTCCCGCCAGGAGTACCCCGACGGGGCGCGGAACGACTACTACACCGTCGCCATCGTTCCCCGGCTGCGCCTGGGCGGCGGGGGAGACATCACGCCGCTGGTCTCGCTTATCTTCATCCGCGACGGCAAGAGCCGACCGGTGATCACCTCGTCCAGACCATTCGTGCCGCCGCTCCCCAGGGCGAGGGACTATTTCGGGCAGTCGTGGGCGCAACTGAACGCCAACAACCACAATGTCGGCGCCAGCGCCCGGATACCGCTCGGCCAGTCCTGGGCCGTGCGTGGCGGGCTCTACCGGTCTTGGTCCGACAAGCTCACCAATTTCTCCGAGGTGATCGCGGTCGCCTCTCCCACCGGCGCCGGCCTGCACCAGGTGGTGGCGGACCCGCGACAGCTGAGCCGGTCCCTCTCTGGCGAGGCGCAGCTGTTCTGGAACGGCGGGGACAAGGCTCTGCGTCACCGGGTGCTGTTCATGGTCCGCGGCCGCGACCGCCTGAACGAGACCGGCGGGTCGGACAAGACCATCCCCCTTTGGCCCATCGTGCTGGGGAGCTTCGATCCCCGGCAGCCTGAGCCCAGCTTCCGGTTCGGCAAGCCGGACCAGGGCCGTATCAGGCAGCTCACCGGCGCGGTGGGCTATGTGGGACGGCTGCAGGGCGTCGGCCAGATCAACCTCGGACTGCAAAAGACCGACTACCGGCAAAGCTACGACCGCCAGGGCGTGATCACATCAACGACCGAGAAGCCGTGGCTCCTCAACGGCGCCCTGGTGGCCAATCCACGCAGGTGGCTGACCTTCTATGGGACCTATATGCGTGGCCTGGAGGAGACCGGCGTCGCGCCGGAGAACGCCGCCAACCGCAACGAACAGCTGCCGGCCTCGCTGACCACCCAGATCGACGGCGGCGTGCGGTTCTCACACGGCGCCAGCCGGCTGGTGCTGGGCGCCTTCCAGATCAGCAAGCCCTACTACAGCTTCGACGCCGCCAATCGCTATGTGGAGCTGGGCGATGTCGCACACCGAGGCGTCGAGGTGTCCTTCGCGGGCCAGGTGGCGGAGCGGCTCAACCTGCTGGCCGGCGCGGTGCTGATGGATCCCGTGGTCACCGGCGAGGCGCGCGACCTGGCCCGCGTGGGCAAGCGGCCGGTGGGAACCACGGCCGCCTTCGCGCGGATCGACGCTGACTACCGCACGGCGATCGAGGGCCTCTCGTTCAGCGCCGCCATGGTCTACAACGCCCAACGCACGGCTTCCACGCGCGCCTTCGCCGAACTGGGCGGCCGCCAGCTCACGGTCCCGGCGACAGCGACCTTCGACCTCGGCGCGCGCTATCGTTTCAAGGTGGGGGACGCGACCATGAGCGCCCGGCTCCAGGTCACCAACCTGTTCGACAAGGCGTCCTGGAAGGTGCTGGCCAGCAACAGCTACCAGCTGAACGACAGCCGCAAGTTGCAGGTCTACGTGGTCGCCGACTTCTGATGGCCACGATCGCCCTTCCCCGGATCTTGCGAATCGGCGGCGGAGCGCGCCAGGAGATCGTCGAGGTGCTGGCGACCCTGGGCCTGGCCCGACCCCTGATCGTCACCGACGGCTACCTGGCCGGCAGCGGCTGGGTGGCGGAACTGCTGGCCGACCTCGCGACGGCGGGCCTGGAGGCCCGGGTTTTCGCCGACGTCCTGCCCGATCCCACCGTGGCCACGGTACGGGCGGGCCTCGCGTTCCTCCAGGCCGGCGATCACGACTGCCTGCTGGGTTTCGGCGGCGGCAGCCCCATCGACACCGCCAAGGCGATCGCCATGCTGGCTGTCCACGGCGAGCCGATGCAGGCCTACAAGACGCCGCACGTGCAGGACGCGCCCGGCCTGCCGATCATCGCCATCCCCACCACCGCAGGGACGGGTTCCGAGGCCACCCGCTTCACCATCGTCACCGACGAGGTCACCGACGAGAAGATGTTGTGCGCCGGCCTGGCCTATCTGCCCACCGCCGCCCTGGTGGACTACGAGCTCACCCTGACCAAGCCCCGCAGGCTCACCGCCGACACCGGCATCGACTCCCTCACCCACGCCATCGAGGCCTATGTCTCCCGCCGCGCCAACCCTTTCACCGACGCCATGGCGTTGTCGGCCATGCGGCTGATCGCGCCCAACATCCGCAAGGTGTGCGAGGCGCCGCACGACCGTCCCGCCCGCGAGGCGATGATGCTGGGCGCCACCCAGGCCGGGGTCGCCTTCTCCAACGCCTCGGTGGCCCTGGTGCATGGCATGAGCCGGCCGATCGGGGCTCACTTCCATGTGCCGCACGGGCTATCCAACGCCATGCTGCTGCCGGCCGTGACCCGGTTCTCCGCGCCCGCCGCGCCAGGCCGCTACGCCGACTGCGCGCGGGCGATGGGCGTGGTCAAGGAAGGCGAGGGCGACCAGTCGGCGGTGGCGCGTCTGCTGGCGGAGCTCGACGCGCTCAACCGCGACCTTGGCGTGCCCAGCCCGCGGGCCTACGGCTGCGACCCGGGCCGTTGGCGCGCCCTCCTGCCAACCATGGTGGAGCAGGCCATGGCCTCAGGGTCCCCGGCCAACAATCCACGCACGCCGACGCCCGCCGAGATGCTCGCGCTCTACGAGGCGTGCTGGGACTAGCGGCCTGCGTAGACCGCCGGCGCCGGCCCCAGGGCCACGGGCCCAAGCGTCGTCTGGCCGGCCTGGAAGTTGATGGTCGCCCGCGCCGCCTCAGCGGTTCCCTGGCGGGCGGCTATGACCACCGCGCCGGCGGCTGCGGCTTCCGGCGGGATCAGGCCCGTGGCCCCCATCACCGCCAGCGCCCTCGGCGCCTGGCGCAGGGTGACGTCGAGCAGGCCCGAGAGTCGGCCGCCGGAGTCCGCGCCCAGCGTCCCGGCGCTCACGCCGATCGCGGCGTCGCCCGCCGTGAGGCCAGCCCTTCGCACGGTCATCCGTCCCCCCGCTGCGCTCCAGGCGCGCACCGCCGACGGCCAGTCGGCGCCGGTGAGCGCGCTCATCTTCGACAGGGTGGAGTTCCACTCGAACATCACCGGCTTGTCGCCGGCCAGGGCCGCCATCAGGCCGCCCGGCGCGGCCTTTCCGCCCTTCACCTCGGCGAAGATCCCGCCCTCGTCGTCGGGGCCGGCGCGGGTGTGGAACTCCAGGCGCTCGGCGCTGGCCAGGCCGAACGGCTGGGCGCCCGGGGCCGGCTGGAAGGTCAGCTCCACGCCTTCGAACGAGAAGCTCGGCGGATATCTCTTCAGGCTCCCCAGGCTGGCGCGGATCAACTTGCCACGCACCGCCACCGGCCCGCCCATCGGCCGCACGACGGTGGCCCCCTCGGTGGCCGCGATGATCCACTGGCCAGGCGCGTGCATATAGGCCTGGCTCTCCAGGCGCGGCGCCTCCACCGCCCAGCCGGCGGGCTCGCTGGCCCTGAAGCCGGTGAGGGTGACATTCAGCCGAAACGGATAGCCGCCGATGCCGCGGCTGGCCCAGCTGATCTGGTATCCGGCCTTCCTGAGCTCGGCGGCAGTGGCGTCCATCTGGCGTCCGGTCTCGGCCCGGTTCCAGATCCAGAAGGCGGTCCAGCCGATGGCCAGGACCACGAAAATCGCCATGGGCGCATAGACCCCCAGGCGGCTGAGTTTGCGGGGTGGCTGTGGATCGGGCAGAGACATGCGAGGTCGGTCTTTTTGGGGCGCGGGCGGCGGTATGTCTGACGAGCGCTGGGTCTTCGGCTACGGCTCGCTGATGTGGCGGCCGGGCTTCGCGTACCTGGAGCGTCGCGGAGCCACATTACACGGTCGCCGCCGGGCCTTCTGCATCTATTCCGTCCACCATCGCGGCACCTATGAGCGGCCGGGCCTGGTGCTCGGCCTGGCGCCCGGCGGCTCGGTGCGCGGCAAGGCCTTCCGGGTCGCCGAGAAGGACTGGGAGGAGGTCTACGCCTACCTGCGCGAACGCGAGCAGCCCACCGAGACCTATGTCGAGGCCCGCCACGCCGTGCGCCTGAACGATGGCCGCCAGGTTGGCGCCCTGGTCTTCCTCTCCGACACCGGCCATCCGCAATGGGCGGGCGCGCTTGCTCTCGACCAGCAGGCGGCCCTGATCGCCGGCGCCTGCGGCCTCTCCGGCCGCAACGTCGACTACCTGCGCGACCTGGTGGTCCACCTGCGCGAAGAAGGCCTCAGCGATCCCGCGATGGAGGAACTGCTCGGCCTTGTCGAAACCCGCGAGGCGCAGGCCTAAAGCGGCAACAGCCGCAGAGACGCCGTTTCTATCCGCTCCTCCAGGACGCGCATGAACTCCGCCCGCTTCAGGCCGGGCGGGATCGGCTCCAGGTATTCGAACACAATGGTTCCGGGCTTTCGGATGAACCCCTTCCGGGGCCAATGGACGCCCGCATTTGTGGCCACCGGATGCACCGGCACATCCAGCTCGCGATAGAGGGCCGCGATGCCGGGCTTGTAATCGCCCCGCTGGCCCGGATCGCCGCGCGTGCCTTCGGGGAAGATCACCACCTGGCGGTCTTCGGCGAACCGCAGCTTGGCCTCGGCCACCATCTTCCGCAGCGCCGACGAGTGGCCCGCCCGGTCGACGATGATCATGTCCGCCTTCCGAGCGTACCAACCGAATAGCGGGATCCAGAGCAGCTCCTTCTTCATGACGAAGCAGCTGAACGGCAACCAAGAGAACTGGGCGAATACGTCGAACATGCACTGGTGCTTGGGGGCGATGAGGGCCGCGCCCATGGGCATGTGCTCGCGGCCGCGCACCTCCACCCGGATGTCGCAGATCCGCAGCAGGAGGATGATCCCGCCGCTCCAGATCGACCAGGAGCGCACCATGAACCGCCGGGATCCCAGCAGGAGGGGGACGATCGACAGCACGAACACCACCGACCACAGGTAGAACATCACCACGAAGGTCGCGGAACGGAGCAGGAGCACGGTCAGTCCTTCTGTTGTTCCGCCGCCGCGCGGGGTCCCAGGCCCAGCACGGCTTCCCGGCCCAGGATCGCCAGATACTTGCAATACTCGGTCACCAGCAACCGCGCAGCCCGCGGGTTGCGCCACCAGCCCCGCGTCTTCAGCGCCGGCGTCGGCGCCGGATAGGCCTGCAGCCGCATCTCCGGCTCGTGCAGCACCGCACGCAGCTCGAGCATGGCGCGGGGCATGTGGTAGTCCGTCGTGACCACGATGAGGCTGTGGTAGCGCATCGCCTTGGCCCAGTCGGCTGTCTCGCGGGCATTGCCCACGGTGTCAGCGGCGGTGAAGCCCAGGTCCACGCAGCAGTCGTAGAGCCGGCGCGCGGCGCGGGAGACGGCGCGGATGTCCTCCCGGCTCGCCCGCCGGTTCACGCCGGAGACCAGCACGCGGCGGGCGAGGCCGTCCTCGAGCAGGCCGACGGCGGCGGCGATGCGGCCGGCGGAGTTGGCGCCGGTGAGCGCCACCACGCCGTCTGCGCGCTCCGGCGGCGGGGCGGGCGTCGAGTCCCGCACCCGTTGGGCGAAGGCCATCAGTCCCGCCAGCCAGATGATCGCCAGCACGAGGAAGGCGGCGGCGGCCTTCATTGCAGGGCGCGGATCAGGTGCAGCGCCGTGCGATGGGCGACGACGGTCGCCACCACCGCTGCCAACAGCGGGCAGGGGACCACGGCCAGGAGGTCGATCCAGGCCACCGGCAGGGCCGGGGTCAGGCCCTGGCCGCCGCCGGCCAGCCGCAGGGCCGCTCCTACGATCCCGGCGGTCACCGCGCCGATCAGTCCCGCCACGGCGGCAAGCTGGGCGAAGCGGATCTGGAACAGGCGGGCGATATAGCCGTCGTCGGCGCCGGAAAGATGCAGCACCTCCACCACGTCGCGGCGGGCGGCGAGGCCTGCTCGGGTGGCGAAGGCGATCACATAGCCGGCCGCCGCGGCGATCAGCAGGAAGATGGCCGCGCCCGCCCAGCGAACGGTGTCGGCGGCGCGGCGGATGTCCTTGATCCAGACGCTATGGTCATCGACCACGGCGTCGAGGCCCTGGGCCTTCAGCGCCTTGTCGAGCATCTCGGCGTTCGGCGGCGCGCGAGGATCGAGGGTGATCGCCACCAGGCGCGGCACCGGCAGGTCCTCCAGGTCGGCGATGTCGCCCAGCCAGGGGCGGACCAGATCGTAGGCCTTTTCCTTCTCAAGGGCCCGGGCCTCGACGACGCCCGTGACGCCGGCCAGGGTCTCGGCTGCCCGCGCGGCGGCGGCGTCGGGCGTCTCGCCGGCCTTGGCGCGGACGATGACGGTGGCTTCCCCCGCCAGCTGACCGCTCCAGCCCCGCGCCGCGCGGTCGGCGGCGATCACGCCCAGCGCCGTCAGGCAGGCCAGGAAGCAGAGAACCGTCACCACGAACACCAGGCCGCCATCGCGGGCCTCAGTGGCGGGCAGCAGCGGCGCCGGGCGCCAGCGGGCTGGATCGAACGACTCGCTCATGGGGCCGCACCCTGCGGCGCCCGCACGGTCAGCGCGCCGCCGTCCAGGTGCAGCGCGGGGCGGCCGGAGCGGGCCACCATGTCCTGGTCGTGGGTGGCGATCAGCACCGTCGCCCCGAGCCGGTTCAGCTCGACGAACAGGCGGTAGATCCGGAGCGCCATGTCGGGGTCGACATTGCCGGTCGGCTCGTCAGCCAACAGGATATCGGGCCGGTTGACCACCGCCCGCGCGATCGCCAGGCGCTGCTTCTCCCCGCCCGCCAGGGTGGCCGGCATGGCGTGCATGCGCGCCCCGAGGCCCACCCAGGCCAGCAGCTCGGCGACGTCTGAGCGGTATTCGGAAGCGCGCGCGCCGCGGATGCGCAGCGGCAGGGCGGCGTTGTCGAACGCCGAGAGATGATCGAGCAGGAGCAGATCCTGGAACACCACCCCGATCCGCCGCCGTACCGCTGGCCGCTGGTCGGCCGTGAGGCGGGCCAGGTCCTGCCCGAACAGGCGGATGCCGCCGCCGCTGGCCCGCGCGCCCAGATAGACCAGCTTCAGCAGCGAACTCTTGCCCGCGCCCGAGGGGCCGGTGATGAAATGGAAGGACCCGGGCCTGAGCGCAAAACTGAGGCCGCGCAGCACCTCGGGCCCGCGTCCATAGCGCAGGGAGACATTATCGAAGCGTACGACGTCCTCATTCGCGGAAGAGGCCGCCGAGATGTCGGGGTTTCTGGACATGGGGACCGAAATCGGCGACCTCGGAGGAGGTTGGCGGAGCGTCCGATTCGACTGTCATGATACTGACCTGTCCAGAGTGCGCTACCAGCTATTTCGTGGATGACGCGCGCATCCCGAGCGGCGGCCGCACGGTCAAATGCGCCAGCTGCGGCGCGCGCTGGACCGCGGTCAAGGAAGAGCCCGCCATCCCGACGTCCGAGGATCGCCAGGCGCTTGCCCACCCGGATCCTGTGGTCGCAGATGCGCTGGCCGCCGCCACGCAAGACGCCCCGGTCGTCGCCACGTCAGACCCTGAGCCCGCGTTCCAGAGCACCCGGCTCGACACCGCCAGGCCGAAGCGCGGGAAGGTCCCGCCGAAGGCCGCGGTCTGGGCTGCTGCGGCCGCCCTGGCGGCCCTTGTGGTCACCGGCGCGGTGATGTTCAGGTCCGAGATCACCCGTCTGCTGCCTGGCGCGGACGGCGACGACCTGGTGATCGAGGGGGTGAAAGCACAACCCACCTTCGAGGCGGGGCGGCCGGTGCTCTCCGTCTCCGGAGAGATCCGCAACAAGGGCCACGAGGCCCTGGAGGCGCCGTCCCTGCACATCCGTCTGCTGGACAAGTCCGGCAAGGCCGTGGCCACGACGATGGCCGAGGCGGAGGATGGACACCTTCCGCCCGGGGCGCGGCGCTATTTCATCGTCGCCGTGGCCAATCCGCCGCGCGAGACCCATGATCTCGAGGTGACCTTCGCCGAGGCCGTGAAGGGCAAGGTGAAGGCCGGCGCCAAGAAGCAGGGCGCCGAGGTCCACGCGGCCGAGCCTCATGCGGCGGAGCCCGAGGAGGCCAAGCCTCTGCCGCCGGGCTCCCCCGATGCGCTGGACGACCACCATGGCTGAGAAGGCGCCGACCGTGCTGGTGGACGAGGCCGAGGTGGCCGGGCGGGTCGAGGATCTGGCCAAGGCCATGGCGCCACGCATCGACGACGAGACGGTGGCCATCTGCCTGCTCACCGGCGGGCTGTGGTTCTGCGCCGACCTGATGCGGGCGCTGGCCAGGGCTGGGCGCCACGTGCGCTTCGACGCCCTGTGGCTGGCCTCCTACGGCGACGAGCGCGCCAGCCGGGGCCGGTGCGAGGTACGCGCCGACCTGCAGCGGCCGCTGGTGGGCCGCCGGGCCCTGATCGTGGACGATGTGTTCGACACTGGCCTGTCCCTGAGCGAGGCCGTACGCCTGGTGCGCGACGCCGGCGCCAGCGAGGTGCTCACCGCCGTCTTCGCCCGAAAGCCCTGGCCGACGCCGCGGGCCATCGAGCCGGACTTCGTGGCCTGGGAGGCGCCGGCCCGCTACCTGGTGGGCTACGGCATGGACTCGGCCGGGACCCTGCGGGGCCTGCCCTACATCGGAGCGCTGGACTAGCTCAGAACCATGGGGCGGTGCGTTCGCGGGCCAGCATGTCGTCGTAGGTCGGGCGGGGGCGGACCACGGCGAACTCGTCGCCCTTCACCAGCACCTCGGGGACCAGCAGGCGGGAGTTGTACTCGCTGGCCATGGCCGATCCGTAGGCGCCGGCGGTCATGAAGGCCAGCAGGTCGGCGGCCTTCAGCGGCGGCAGCGGGCGGTCGCGGGTGAAGGTGTCGCCGGTCTCGCAGACCGGGCCGACGACGTCATAGATGACATGTTCTCCAAGACGCGGCCGCAGCGGGCGGATGTCGTGGTAGGCGTCGTACATGGCCGGGCGGATGAGGTCGTTCATGGCCGCGTCGATGACCAGGAAGCGGCGGCCCTCGGGGCGTTCGTGGATGTGCAGGACCTGGGCCACCAGGACGCCGGCATTGGCGGCCACCATGCGGCCGGGCTCGAAGGCCAGGCGCACGTCCAGGCCCTTCACCACCTCGGCGATCATGGCGGCGTATTCGGCCGGTGGGGGCGGCTCGGGCTGGTTGAAGTAGGGCACGCCCAGGCCGCCGCCGAGGTCGAGGCGTTCCACCGACAGGCCCTCGCCGCGCAGGCGCTCCACAAGGCTGCGCATCTTGGCGAAGGCCGCGCGCATGGGGGAAAGGTCGGTGATCTGGCTGCCGATGTGGCAGGCGACGCCGACCGCCCGGACGCCGGCCATGTTGGCGGCGCGCGCATAGAGGCGGCCGGCCTCGGCCAGGGAGACGCCGAACTTGTTGTCGGCCTTGCCGGTGGAGATCTTGGCGTGGCCGCCGGCCTCCACGTCCGGATTGACCCGGATCGCCACGGCGGCGCGGACGCCCAGCTCGCGGCCCACGGCGTCAATCAGCTCCAGCTCCGGCTCGGACTCCACGTTGATCTCGGCGACGCCGGTCTGAAGGGCGAAGGCGATCTCGCCCCTGGTCTTGCCGACGCCGGAGAAGACGATGCGATCGGCCGGCACGCCGGCGGCCAGGGCGCGGCGGATCTCGCCCTCGGAGACCACGTCGGCGCCGGCGCCCTGGCGGGCCAGGGTGCGCAGAACGGCTACATTGGGGTTGGCCTTCACGGCGAAGGCGATCAGCGGATCTGCGATCCCGACGCCGGTCAGGGCGTCGCGCAGCACCTGATAGTGCCGCTCCAGCGTGGCGGAGGAATAGACATAGACCGGTGTGCCCACCGCCTGGGCGATGCGCGCCAGGGGAACGCCCTCGCAGCAGAGCTCGCCGCCGTGGAACTCGAAGTGGTTCACGGCAGCACGTTGGTTCCCGAGGGCCGGACGCCCTCGCGCGGGTCGATGGTCTCCACCGGCCGGCTGGGGTCCTGCGGCTTCTCCTCAGGGGTCGGCGGCGCGGCCTTGCTGAACATCGGGGCGGGCCGCTCCAGCTCGCCGGTCTTGCCGCAGCCGGTCAGGATCATCCCGGCCGCGAGGATCAGGAACAGGCGAGCGTTCATGCGAGGATTTCCTTCCAGCGGGCGATCTGGGCGCGGACCTGGTCAGGCGCCGTGCCGCCATAGCTTCTGCGGCTCTCCACCGAGGCGGTCGGCGTGAGCACGTCATAGACGCCCTCGCCGATGCGCGGGTCGAGGCTCTTGAGGTCGGCCAAGGACAGGTCCGCGAGGTCGCAGCCCAGGGACTCGGCCCGCTTCACGGCGCCGCCGGTGAGGTGGTGGGCCTCCCGGAACGGCAGGCCCAGCTCGCGCACCAGCCAGTCGGCCAGGTCGGTGGCGGTGGAGAAGCCGGCGCCGGCCGCGGCGGCCATCCGTTCGGCGTTGGGCTGCAGGTCGGCGACCATGCCGGCCATGGCCAGCAGGGACAGCTCCAGCGCATCGAAGGCCTCGAAGGTGGGGACCTTGTCCTCCTGCATGTCCTTCGAATA